>CAZSBD010000141.1:0-4255 GCA_964605215.1 uncultured Oscillospiraceae bacterium
GGATCCCACCAAGTGCGTACAGTGTAACCAGTGCTCCGCTATTTGTCCTCACGCTGCTATCCGTCCCATCGTTATGACGGAGAAGGAAGCAAACGCAGCACCCTCCGCTCTTAAGTCTGTTCAGATGAAGGGCAAGGGCTTTGAAAAGTATCAGTATGCAATCACTGTTTCTGTCCTGGACTGCTCCGGTTGTCAGAACTGCGCAAATGTTTGCCCGGTTCCCGGCTCCGCACTCCATATGCAGCCCATCGATACCCAGCGCAAGAAGCAGCGTGCTTTCAATTACGGTATCAAGGTTTCCGTCAAGGAAGATCTGCTGAAGGGCCCGCTGACTGTGAAGAATTCTCAGTTCAAGCAGCCTCTGCTTGAGTTCTCCGGCGCATGCGCAGGCTGCGGCGAGACTCCTTACGCAAAACTGGTAACCCAGCTGTGCGGTGAGCGTGCATACATCGCCAATGCAACCGGCTGTTCCTCTATCTGGGGCGGCTCTACTCCCTCCAACCCCTACACCGTAAACCACAACGGCCACGGTCCCGCTTGGGCAAATTCACTGTTCGAGGATAATGCTGAGTTGGGTATGGGTATGGAAATTGCCGCAAAGCAGATCCGTGAGCGTCTGGCAAAGGAAATCTCTACCATTGAAAATCCCGGCGTGCAGAAGGCTTACGCAGAGTGGATGAAGACTTACGATAACAGCGCAAGCAATGCAGAACCCGCTCGCAAGCTGATCGAAGCCCTCAAGGCTTCCACAGATAAGAAGAGCCGTGACATCCTGCAGTACAAGGAATACCTGGCTAAGAAGGTTATCTGGATCTTCGGCGGCGACGGCTGGGCTTATGATATCGGCTTCAGCGGCCTGGATCACGTTCTGGCTTCCGGCGAGGATGTGAACATGCTGGTATTCGATACTGAGGTTTACTCCAACACCGGCGGTCAGGCTTCCAAGGCTACTCCCACAGCAGCGGTTGCACAGTTTGCTGCCGGCGGTAAGCCCATTAAGAAGAAGAACCTGGCAGAGATCGCCATGTCCTACGGTTACGTTTATGTTGCTCAGGTTTCTATGGGCTACGATCTGAACCAGACCATCAAGGCTCTGAAGGAAGCGGAAGAGTATCACGGTCCTTCTCTGGTTATCGCTTACTCTCCCTGTATCAACCACGGCATCCGAGGCGGTATGACCGACACCCAGAAGGTTATGAAGAACGCCGTAACTTCCGGTTACTGGAACACCTTCCGCTACAACCCGACCCTCATCGGCACTGGCAAGAATCCCTTCCAGATGGATTCCAAGAAGCCGTCTCAGTCCTATCAGGACTTCATTATGAACGAGGTTCGTTACTCCGCACTGGCTCGTAAGTTCCCCGACAAGGCACAGGCTATGTACGAGCAGAGCGAGCGGGAGGCTAAGGAGCGCTACGAGCGCTGGACCAAGTACTCCAGATTGTTCGAGGAATAAAAAATAGATTGGGAGCCTTATCTCCCATGTCAAAGCGCCGCAGAAAAATCTGCGGCGCTTTTCTCATGTGTCTCATTCCTTTTTCCCTTCGTTTACAAAAAATTCATTTGACCTTTTCTTATCTTAGGAGTATGATAACAAAAAATACAAAATGTCAAAGGGGGAATCTTATATGATCGCTGTAATCACCGGCGCCAGCTCCGGCATCGGCCGGGAGCTGGCTCATTTGCTGGCACAGCGGGGGTGGCAGCTGGTTTTGGTAGCCCGCCGCCGGAACCGGCTGGAAGATCTGCAGGAAAGCCTGCCCACCAAATGTATGATCCTACCTCTGGATCTTTCCCAGGCAGAAAACTGCTATACCCTTTATGAAAAAACCAAGCCCTATCAGGTGGATCTGCTCATTAACGGCGCTGGCTTCGGCCTGTTTGGAGAATTCTGCGAAACGGATCTCTCCCGGGAGATGGAGCTGATCGACCTGAATATCAAGGCCGTCCATATCTTAAGCAAGCTATTTTTGCAGAAGTTTCACCGCCAGCGGCGGGGCACTCTGCTGAACATTGCCTCCTCTGCCGGTTATCTAGCAGGGCCGCTGATGTCTTCCTATTACGCCTCCAAAAACTATGTCCTGCGGCTGACCCAGGCCATCTGCGAGGAAGAGCGGCGGAAAAAAAGCGGCATCCAAATCAGTGTTCTCTGTCCCGGCCCGGTGGATACCGAATTCAATCAGGTGGCCGGTGTCCAATTCGGCGTCAAATCCCTTTCCTCTCAAGAGGTGGCGGAATACACCTTGAAGGAATTGGACAAGGGTACCAATGTCATCATTCCCGGCGTTGGCATGCGTTCCGCCCTCACCCTAAGCCGTCTGGTACCGGACAAGCTGCGGACGCGTATCACCTACCACATTCAAAAAGCAAAGAAAAAATAAAAGCCGCTTTTGTCCCGGCTTGTTAACATTTGAAAAAGAAAGGTTTTGTATGATGAAAAAAATTACAATTTTATGTCTGTCTATGATTTGCGCCCTGTCTTTGGCGGCATGCGGCAGCAACAGCAGCACCTCCGTTTCCTCTGACAATAATACCCATTCTATGGACCAGTCCTCCACCAGCGAAGAAACACCTTCTGCTGCTCTTACCGCACAAGATGCCTATCAGCTGGTCAGCGAAAAGGCGGCAGATCTATCGATTTCCGCCAATGATACCTTGACCTTGAACGGCCGCTCCTATTATCTGTTTCTGATTCAGGATTCTGTTACCGGTCTTACCTGTCAGTATGCTGTGGACAGCGAAAGCGGCCAGATCTCTGTCTATGACGAAGACGGCCAGACCTTGAACAACCTGTCTGCTTCCCCCTTCTATTCGGCTGAGCTGGATGCCGAATGCGACTGGAACGGCACCTTTACCAAGGATAGCTTTTCTATTGAACTGATGCAGGGAGATCCCCAGTCCTTTGAATTTACCCTGTCCCAGGATGGACAGACGGATGGTTCCCTCTTCGGTGTAGCCTATATTCACGGCAACCTGGCTCGCTTTCATGATGAGGAAGCCGATATCACTCTGGATTTCGTGATGGATGAAAATGCGCGCACCATTACCCTTTCCGGTGACGAGACTTATGCCGGCGTGTACCACTTATCTTAAGGATTAAAAAACATAAAATCATGCGTCTTGAAAGAACCTTACAGGTTTGTTTCAAGACGCATTTTCATTAAAAAGGGATTTTTTTACTCTTTAAAATACAAGGTTCGAATATATGTGCCCAGCCGTTCGGATTCCTCCCGGGACATATCCTTGGGAATCTCCATCCGAATCATAAAATCTGGCCGCAAGGGATATATCAATGGGATCGTATCCTGTTTTTTAACTGTCTGCGGCGCAGGTCTGCCCTCCGCCAGGGCTTGGATCTCCACCGTATACTTACTCAAATTCGCAGCTGTACTTCTGGCCCGAAGAGAACTGCGCAGCTTCTCAGATAAATCTGAACGTAATACACGGTTGCGCCAGTGAATTTTGCGCTGATGAGGATAGCCCTTGTCTTTATCCTCCGGAACGTATTGGTAATCACTTTCCACCTGGCCCAAATGGATGTCCTCTCCATATGGGGTTAAAATCCAATCTCCGATTTTCATCTGATTAACTATAATATCCAAGGTGGCCTTTGCCCGTCCCAAGGATTGCCCGCTAAGCTGATAAGCTTTCACCAGTTCTTTTTCCATTTGTTCCCAGCCTTTGCCGGTCAGATCTTCCAACTCAGGCCAGCCAACGGCCAATAAATTTTGATTCAGGAATTCCTGCATTGCATCCTTTTCGTTGGGAAAGGGACGCAGCATCCAAGCATTTTTCATAAAAAATAACCTCCTATACACGTTCTATCTTTTCTTTATTTTAATTTTATACAATTTATTAATAGTTGTCAAGTAGTTATCAAGTAGTTAATTACTTTTTATTCCGTTCTTTTTTCTTTTTCTGCTGCATAGGTTAAAGAAACAAGCCATGAAAGGAGGGGCTTTTATGTTTGATCCCTTACGCTCTCCCCTGCTTCGTCTTTTATTTTGTTTGCTGCTGGTTGGCTGTTGGCTATGCTCTGCCTATGCGCAAGCTGTCAGCCCCGCAGCCGCAGAACTTCCTGAAACAGTCAACCCTGCCCAGACTGCCCAATCTGACCATTGGGAATTCCGCGGCGTTTGGGTCTCCACCGTCTATCAGCTGGATTATCCTGCCGCTGCTACTACGGATTCCGCCCGTCTCCAGGAAAATGCCCAGGAAATTTTAGATCATATCCAAGATATGGGACTCAAGGATG
>CAZSBD010000142.1:0-4228 GCA_964605215.1 uncultured Oscillospiraceae bacterium
ACCGATAACGGGAAATCTGTGGTATTTCAGGTTGTCCTGTAGGATGTTGAATCGTATGTCCACCCGGTAGGGATGTTGCGTCTCTACCGGGTATTTCTTTGCGTCAAAGGCGGAGCGGAAAATTTCGGTCTTTTCAAGTAGATTTCAATTCTTGCGGGTATACTTTCCTCACAACATCACACAGAAGGGAGCGAAATCCCATGCCGGACAAACAAGACTATCGCCATGAGTGGAAGTATCTGCTGAATTATTCCCAATATCTGGCCCTTCGTAGCCGGCTGCGGCCGGTAATGAGGCCAGATCCCCACGCCGGGCCAGAGGGAACCTATCAGATACGCAGCATTTACTGGGATAGCTACGCCGACACCGCCTTGCGGGAAAAAATCGATGGCTTGGCCCAGCGGGAAAAATTCCGCGTGCGGTATTATGATGACGATCTTTCCCACATTTTTTTGGAGAAGAAGATCAAAAACAACAATTTGTGCCTGAAGCTGAGCGCGCCTGTTACGGCCCAGGAGTGCCGCCGTCTGCTGGATGGGGATTGGGTCTGGATGGCAAATCACGTCTCGCCGCTGGTGGTGGAATTTTATACCAAGCTTTCCACCCGGCAGCTGCGGCCAAGAGTGCTGGTTTCCTACCGGCGAGAGCCATACATCTACGCCCCTGGCAATGTGCGGATCACCTTTGATTCCCACATCCGCACGTCTTTGTTCTCGCGGGAGTTTCTTCTTCCCCAAAGGCAGCAGATTTCCGCCGAGGACAAGCCAGGGGATATGGTTTTGGAAGTCAAGTATGACGCCTTTTTGCCGGACGTCATTTTCAAGCTGCTGCAAACCCCCGGGCTTCGCCAGCAAGCCTTTTCAAAATACGGCGCCTGCCGGCGCTTTGGATAATTCAGGAGGAATGATCTATGAGCTTTAACGATATTTTTAAGTCCAGCTTTCTGGAAAGCGTTACGGAGTTTTCTATACTCGATACCCTTGTAGGCTTGGCCTTTGCCCTGGTCATCGGCCTGTTTATTTTCTTGATTTATAAAAAAACCTTTACCGGTGTGATGTATTCCACCAGCTTTGCCCTGACTCTGGTGGGGCTTTCCTTAGTGACTACTCTGGTCATCATGGCCGTTACCTCCAATGTGGTGCTGTCTTTGGGCATGGTAGGCGCGCTGTCCATTGTCCGCTTCCGTGCCGCTATTAAGGAGCCGGTGGAGATCGTGTTTTTGTTTTGGGCTATTGCCGTGGGCATTGTCATCGGGGCGGGCATGATTCCCTTGGCGGTTATCGGCTCTGTACTGATTGGCCTGATCCTGTTGGTGTTTGCCAACCAAAAAATTCGCGAACAGCCCTATATCCTGGTTCTTCGTTGCCAGGACGAAACGGCGGAGGCCGATGCCATAAAGCTGGTTCAATCCGCCGCCAAGCGGATGGCGGTAAAAGCCAAAACCGTTGATCAAAACGGCATTGAACTTACCCTGGAGGTACGGGTAAAGGACGCCGCCTTTGTCCATCAGGCCAACGCTCTGCCAGGCGTGCACAGCGCCACTTTGGTAAGCTATAATGGAGAATATATGTCCTGACCCGGCAACAATCATCTGCCGCGCATGGATATCCGTAAGGCGAAAACCGCTATTGTGGGATAACATCTCGATGCGCTTTGCGCGATAAAACATGGGAGACGTTTATCATAGTTTAAAAAAGAAAAGGAGCGGTTCTATGATTGCCAGTAAACACATCACAAAAATTGTTGCCATCCTAACCGCCCTTGCCGTTTTGCTCTGCCTGGCCGCCGTAGGCGTTGGTTCTCAGCTCACCCAGGCCGCCGGCGATAAGGGCATAGCCATGGATTACGCCACTGCCCTGTTTTCCGCTGACGCGCCCATAGAAATCGATATTCAAATAGATCAGGAGGATTGGGACACGATGCTGTCGCAAGCCACCAAGGAAGAATACTATTGCTGCGATGTTGTGATTAACGGCGAAACCTTCTCTTCCGTAGCCATCCGCCCCAAGGGCAACACCAGCCTGACCACCATTGCTTCCGATCCTACCACTGACCGCTATAGCTTTAAGCTGGAATTTGATCACTATGTGGAAGGGCAAACCTGCTATGGTCTGGATAAGCTGGTGCTAAATAACAACTATGCCGACGCCACCAACATGAAAGAAGCCATCATCTATGACATGTACCAGTATCTGGGGGCAGACGCCTCCTTGTACGCCTATGCCAAGGTCTCCGTCAACGGCAGCTATTGGGGCGTATATCTGGCCCTGGAAGGGGTGGAAGACAGCTTCATGCTCCGGAACTATGGCACGGAAAACGGAAATCTATACAAGCCTGAGGGTCTGGATGGAGGCAGCATGCCAGGGGAAAACGGCCAGGGCCAGCGGCAGGATGGGGACAATGCCCCCGCTGGAGAGGACACGGCAAAGGACAATGGCAGCGCTCCTTTCCAGGCAAAGACGTCCACCGAAGGAGATTTTACCAACGGCCGCACCCCAGGATTTACCCAGGAAGACCCGCCAAACATGGCAGATGGCGCTGTAGACGGAGAAACGCCAAGCGTGCCTGACGATGGGTTCACAGGCGAACAAATGCCCAGCGCGCCTGATGATGAACCTATTGACGGAGAAATGCCAAGTATGCCGGAGGGCCAAGCTTCTGACCGCTCCCCCATCGACAATTTTCCCGGTGGCGGGCAGATGGATGACAGCGGCGGAACAACGGCTGTCCGTGGCAGCAGCGGCGGCGCGGATCTTCGGTACACGGATGACGCGCTAGACAGCTATAGCACCATCTGGGAAGGCACCGTTACCAGCACCACAGACAGCGATCATCGCCGGGTGGTTACCGCACTGAAAAACATCCATGTGGGAGAGGATCTAGAAACCTATCTGGATACAGACAATGTGCTGAAATATATGGCGGTGCACACCTTTTCCGTAAACGAGGACAGCCTATCCGGCAACATGGCCCACAACTACTATCTGTATGAAGCCCAAGGGAAACTCAATATTTTGCCCTGGGATTACAACCTGGCCTTTGGCGGCATGGGGCAAACCAATGCCACAGATGTGATCAACTCCCCGATCGACACTCCCTTTTCCGGCACGGATTTTTTTGATACGCTCCTGGAAAACCCCACATATCTTGCCCAATATCACAGCTATCTTCGCCAGCTGGCGGAAGAATATGTAGCCGGTGGCCAGTTTACCCAGACGGTGGCCCACATGCAAAGCCAAATCGACGAGTTGGTGCAGACCGATCCCACCGCCTTTTATACGGCGGAGGAATACACCGCTGCCGTGGCCATGCTAAAGCAAGTTGTGTCTCTTAGGGCGGAAAGCATTTCCGGCCAGCTGGAAGGAACCATCCCCTCCACCGCCCAGGAACAGCGCCAAGAAGAAAGCGGCCTTTTATCTGCCGATGACCTGGATCTTTCGGTTATGGGCGTAATGCAAAACGGCGGCAGAGGAAACGAGGAAAACAATCAGCAGCCCCAAGAGATGGGCGGTGTCTTACCCACTGCTGCGGCGGCGGAAGATCCCGTAGACTTTGGCCGGCAAGATGCCTTTGGCAGCCCAGCTCAGCAGCCATCGGAAAAGGGCGTATCGGCGCAGGCCCTACTTTGGCTGGGCGGATGTCTTGCCCTGGCCGTAGCCGCCATTTTGCTGGTAAAGCTCCTTGTTAGAAGACGGTAAACCCGGGAAACGGAGCTGTCCAGTAAGCGTTTTGTAGGGCATCCCAATGATTTATGGCGCAGAAAACGGAGAATTTCCGCTTTCTGCGCCATTTTCCCGGGGTATTATGGAGGCTGCTCCCGAAAGATCCTATTTTGCCCCAGCTTCCATAAGCTCATCCCAGCGCCACGTTCAAAATCAGCATCATGGTAAAGCCAAGGGCAAACACCACCGTACCAAGGTTGGAGTACCGGCCCTGGGGCATCTTCGGAATCAGTTCCAGGAACAAGGACCGCCCTGCTTTTTCGTATTGTATTTGATATCCTTTGCTCTCATAGTAGGCGGCCGGAGTGAGGATTTTTCTCTCCTTCAGCTTTCTTGCGATTTATGAAGATCCAAAACCGTCCATGCCGAGTGGTATGCGAAAGATACCAGCAAAAAAATCCGTGCCGTGATAAAGATGAAGGGTAATTCCGGAAGGCACCTAACGAGTTATCCGCCCTATGGGTATATGAAATCGCCCGATGATCCGAAACTCTGGATCAGGGATG
>CAZSBD010000143.1:0-4194 GCA_964605215.1 uncultured Oscillospiraceae bacterium
GGTTTTTACAGACGGTTGGCTGCCACCACATCATTCAGTTCCCGCAGCAGCTCTGCAACATCTACCCCATGGACAGCCGCCCCCTGGGCAATGGTCTCTCCCTGCGCCGTGTGGCAGCCAATGCAGCCCATATTATATTTCCGGAAAACCTGCGCTGTCTGGGGATACCACATCACCAATGCTCCTATGAGCATATCTTCTGTAATCATAATCTCTCCTCTTTTCTCTTTTACAAACGAACCGGTACCTCTTGCCGCAAGGTCATTTGCGTCGGTGTCACCCGGCAGTCCCAGGCGGCGATTTTGACCCCCGCCTTCCTGCATTCCGCCAAAGCCTGGGTAAAAGCCGGATCTGTAACTTCATTGGGTGTAAAATATGCCACATCCGCCATCTGTATCACAAAAAGTACGCCGGTATGCATTCCCTCGTGGCGCATCCGGGCCAATTCTTTCAAATGTTTGACGCCCCGCTGGGTCGGTGCGTCCGGAAAACGGACAATGCCATTTTCCTCCAGGGTCACGCCTTTGATCTCCAGATAAAAGGGCTCCCCTTCTGCGGTCAGGCACAAGTCAAATCGGGAATTGCCGTAGGTTACCTCCCGGCGCACCTTCTCTAGCTTACCTGGCAGAAAATCCGGCTGAAAGCCTGCCGCAAAAGCTTCATAAGCCACCTGATTAGGAGCCTGGGAATCCATATTAATCAGCCTTTCCCCCTTGCGCACACAGATCAGGGAATACCGGGTCTTTCGAGCCGGATTGTCCGACTCTTCCAGCCAAACCTCCGCTCCCGGCACCAGAAGCTCCCGGCATCGGCCGGTATTTTTTACATGGCAAATCACTTCTTCTCCATCCAGCCGACAATGGGCGATAAAACGGTTGGGGCGGCGCAAAAACGCCGCCTGCCGCATATGCTTATATTCCATCCCGAACAACCTTGATGTAATACCTCCGATTCCGGGGCCCGTCAAATTCGCAGAAATACACGCCCTGCCAAACGCCCAGAACCGGCTTGCCGTCCTCTATAATCAGAGTCTGGGAAGCGCCCACAGCGGAGCATTTCAAATGTGCCCGGGAGTTGCCTTCGCTGTGCTTGAATTCCGACCGATCCGGATAAGCTTCCCCCATACCCAATAAAAAGTCATGCACTACATCCGGGTCGGAATTTTCGTTGATGGTGATGCCCGCCGTGGTATGAGGGCAATAGACTACGCAGATACCGGATCGAACGCCGCTTTCCAAAATCATAGACCGGATATTCCGGGTGATGTTGTACATTCCTTCCCGCTGTGTGGTTAGATTGAATTCTTTTAACATGTCGCTTCCTCCCGATTTTCACATAAGTATGTGGCCTCCAAATCTGACAAATGCAGCTTGACTGCCAAAGGATATTTTTCAAACGCATGGGCAATGGTAAAATTTCCCACCCTGGCATTATCATCAAAACCGCCCATATGCCAGCGAATGGCCATAGCCTCCTCTGTTTTCAGACGCATAAAGCGCTCGATCAGGTAAACGGATTTTTCTCCATGACCGTAGGGGAACTTATCTTCAATGGTATAATAGGGAACCTTCTCCCACTGGCCATTGGCATTTTTTACATTGCGGGTGCTGACCCCGTAAAAACCCGCCTTGCACAGATCATGCAGCAGAGACGCAATGGTGAAACTTTCCAGATCGTCCTTTTCCGGGTTATAGTGCTTGCTGATAAGCACATTGTAGACGTTCATAGAATGATCTGCCAAACCGCCTTCATAGGCTGCATGGAATCGTGTGCTGGCCGGCGCTGTGAAAAAATCCGTAGAGCAGATCCACTCCAGCAGCTTATCCGCCCCTTTTCGATTGACATTTTTGGTAAAGGTTTCGATAAAAAGTTCTTTTCTATCCATGCTACTCCTCATTTTTCAGCAATTTCAATAATTTTTCCCTTGTATTTTTTTTCGGTTCTTCCAACACCTGCTGCAAAAGCCAGCGGAGCTTCTGCCCGATCTTTTCCCCCTCGTAGCCCAGACCCATCAGATCTCGGCCGTTTACCGCCAGATCTTTGACTGCCAGACAAGGTTGGGATGCCAAAATTTTTTCCAGCACTCTCTCGTTTTCCTGCAAAATACCTACTCGGACATAGTCCAGACCCTTACCGCAGCAGTCCGCCTTTTTGACCCGCAGCAGATCCCGATACTGTTCCTCACCTATTTCCGCCAGAAGCCGCCGAGTAGCTCCTTCCTCCATTGGCAGAAATCTATCATGGTGACCGATCAGATAGAGGATATCTTCCGTCATTTTTCGACTGAACCGCAGCCGCTCTAAGATAGGCCGGGTGATCGCCGCGCCAGCTTCCTGATGGCCCTTGAAATGTCCCCGGCCGTTTTCGTCAAAAGCACGAACTGCTGGCTTTCCAATATCATGGAAGAGCATAGCCACCCGGATCTTGGGTAAGTTGGCGGAAATTTCTACGGTCTGTACCGTATGCTCCCATACGTCAAAAAGATGATGGGGACTATATTGTCCGCAGCCAAACATGGCCACCAGCTCGGGCAGCCAAATACCCATCACAACCTGGCATTGCCGCAAAGCCCGTCCCGCATAGGGGCCGGTGAGCAATTTGATCAGTTCCTCCTGCATCCGCTCCCCCGCAATCTCCCTCAAAAGATAGGCCCAGTTCTGCATATCCTGCAAAGTCTGTGATTCTATGGAAAAACCGGTTTTCGCGGCAAAGCGGACTCCCCGCAAAATTCGCAGGGCATCCTCCTGAAAACGCTCTTTTCCCTGGCCTACACAGCGGATGACCCCTGTCCGGATATCCTGCCTGCCGCCAAAGGGATCCAAAAGCCCCCGCTCAGGATGCAAGGCCATAGCATTCATGGTAAAATCCCGCCGGGCCAAATCTTCCTGTATATTCCGGATAAAGCGCACACGATCCGGATGCCGGTTATCCGAATAATCACCGTCCGCCCGATAGGTGGTAATCTCTAAAGGACAATCCTGCAGAATTACCGTCACGGTGCCATGCTTTACCCCATTCAGCCTCAATTTTTCCCCAGCAAAAACCGTCTGAATCTCTTCCGGCTTTGCCGAAGTGGTCAGATCCCAGTCATCAGGCTCCACGCCCCGCACCAGGTCCCGCACACAGCCGCCGACAGCATAGGCTTCAAATCCCGCCTCCTCCAGCCGCCAAATGGCTTGCTCTGCCTGAGGCAAGAGCCGCCAACCTGTCACGACTGCCTCCGGCCCGGTTTCTTCTGGCTTTTCAGTCGGTGCCTGGTACCGTCCGATTCTATCACAACGGTGTTATCCAGCTGGGCCTTGAGACTGGCCCGAAAGCCTGCGATGTATTCTGCCCGCAGCGCCTGCTGCTCCGCCTTTTCTTCCGGGGTCAGTCCTTCCGGTGTTTTGGCTTTTTTGGCCAGCGCATTGATCCGTTCTATTTTGAAAGCTTCCATCTGTTTTACGCTCCATTTTGATTGATACCTTTATCATATACTTTTCCGGAAATTCTGTCAATTCCAATCCTTTCTTGACTTGCTTACATCAAATGTATAAAATAGAAGTATTATCTTATATCTATGGAGGAAAAGCAAATGAAAATAGAGACAAAATGCGTCCAGGGCGGTTATCAACCCGGCAATGGCGAGCCTCGCCAAATTCCCATTGTGCAAAGCACTACATTTAAGTACGCAACCAGCGAAGATATGGGTAAGTTATTTGATTTAGAGGCAGAGGGCTATTTCTACACCCGTCTGCAAAACCCCACCAACGATCATGTAGCCGCTAAGATCTGCGAGCTGGAGGGCGGTACTGCCGCCATGCTGACCTCTTCCGGTCAGGCGGCTAATTTCATGGCGCTGTTTAATATCTGTGAGTGCGGCAGCCATATTGTGGCATCCTCCTCAATCTACGGCGGCACCTTCAATCTGCTCTCTGTTACGATGGCGAAGATGGGGATCCAGGCCACTTTTGTATCGCCGGACTGTACAGAGGAGGAGCTGGACGCGGCATTTCAGGATAATACGAGAGCTGTTTTTGGTGAGACGATCGCCAATCCGGCGCTGACGGTGCTGGATATTGAAAAGTTTGCCAGGGCCGCGCACCGCCATGGCGTGCCTCTGATTGTGGATAATACCTTCCCCACGCCGGTCAACTGCCGCCCGATCGAGTGGGGCGCGGATATCGTGACACATTCCACTACGAAATATATGGA
>CAZSBD010000144.1:0-4082 GCA_964605215.1 uncultured Oscillospiraceae bacterium
CCGCATATTTACTGATGCTTTAATAGTATACGAGCAAATTTACTTTTTGTCAATGTTTTTTTTAATTTTTCCTAACTTTTCTGCACATGGAAAAATTTTTTTGGCAGAGACAGCAGGTTCCTATAGGTTTTTCTTCCCTTTCTTTCCTTTTCCCGTAAATTCCCCTTGTAGTCTTTCCCCGTTTTTGCTAAAATAAATCTGTATATAATTTACCGGATCCTTTGGGTTCAGGTATTATGAAGGAGATTACACTATGAAAAACCCTATCGTTACCATTGAAATGGAGTCTGGCCAGATCATCAAGGCGGAGCTGTATCCGGAAATCGCGCCCAACACCGTAAAGAACTTCGTTTCTTTGGTTTCTTCCGGCTTTTATAACGGCCTGACCTTCCACCGTATCATCCCCGGCTTTATGATCCAGGGCGGCGACCCCTACGGCAATGGTACCGGCGGCCCCGGCTACTGCATTCCCGGTGAGTTTTCCGCCAACGGCTTTAAAAATCCTTTGAAGCATGCCCGCGGCGTGCTGTCCATGGCTCGGGCCATGAACCCCGACTCTGCCGGCTCTCAGTTCTTTATTATGGTTTGCGGGGCAAATCATCTGGACGGCGAATATGCAGCTTTCGGCAAGGTGACCGAGGGTCTGGAAGCCTGCGACGATATTGTAATGCAGGAGCGCAATTATATGGATTGTCCTTTGACCCCCATTGTTATGAAGAGCGTCTCCGTGGAAACCTTCGGCGAGGAATACGGCGAACCGGAAAAGTGCTAACTGCAAATTGAAGTCCAAAAAAGCCGCGGTGTAACGTGGCTTTTTTATCGTTATTGAGAGGTGTCTATGGCTGATATTACCGTCGCCAATCTGGATAAATACTTCGGCGACAAACAACTTTTAAAAGATATTTCCTTTGAGATTATGGCGGGAGAAAAGGTAGCGGTGGTAGGCCCCAACGGGGCGGGCAAAACCACCCTCTTCAAGATCCTTACCGGTTCTATGCCCTATGACAAAGGCGTGGTGGCCATCGACTCCAGCCGCACTGTGGGCATCATCGACCAGATCCCCGTTTACCGGGAAGATATGACCGTGGAGGACGTACTCCGCTCCGCCTTTCATCGGCTGGACGAGATGAAAGTCCGGCTGCGCCAGCTGGAGGAAACCATGAAAACGGACACCAGCGAAAAAATTCTCAAGCAGTACGGCGATCTGTCTGTCCAGTTTGAAATGCTGGACGGCTACAATCTGGATTCCAGGATCAGCAAGGTCTGCAACGGCCTGGAGATTTCGGAGTCTCAGCGTTCCCAGCCCTTTGCCGTTTTGTCCGGCGGAGAAAAAACCCGGGTCAACCTGGCCCGTATTATTTTGGAAAACACGGATATCCTGCTGCTGGACGAGCCTACCAACCATTTGGATCTGGAGGCGGTAGCCTGGCTGGGGGATTTCCTGGACAGCTACCCCGGCACGGTGGTGACTATCTCCCATGACCGTTACTTTTTGGATCAGTGCTGCAACCGGATCATTGAGCTTAATGACGGCGTCTGCGACTTTTACGCCGGCTCTTACTCCTATTACGCGGTAGAGCGGGAGCGGCGGCTGGAAGCCCGGGAACAGGAATACCATCGGCAGATGGCGGAGATCCAGGATCTGCAGGAACGCTCCACCCGAATGCACCAGTGGGGCACGGAAAAAATGCATAAACGGGCGGCCTCCATTGACAAGCGGATCGCCCGAATGAAGGTATCCGACCGACCCAAACATCAAAAAAAAATGCATATGTCCTTTGGCGAACCGGATTTTGAAACGGAAGATCTTTTGTTCGTCAAAAATATCTGCAAAAATTATGATGGCAAGCAGGTTTTGGACGATATCTCCTTTACCGTGCGGGGCGGCGACCGCATTGCCATCTTAGGGGACAACGGCACGGGCAAAACCACCCTTTTGAAGATCCTTCTGGGGTTGGAGACGGCGGACAGCGGCTCTATCCGCAAAGCGGACGGTCTGAAGCCCTCCTACCTGCCCCAGCAGGTGGTTTTTCAAGACCCTTCCCTCACCCTTATCGACACCTTATTTTATGAGAAACGGGTGACCACCCAGACCGCCCGCAACCGGCTGGGCGCCTTTCAGTTCCCCGGGGAGACCCAGTTCAAGCCGGTTTCCGCTCTGTCCGGCGGAGAAAAAAGCCGGCTTAAGCTGTGTATGCTGATGTATGACCCTCTGAACATGCTGGTTTTGGACGAGCCTACCAACCATTTGGACATCCAGTCCCGGGAATGGATTGAGGACGCGGTGGAAGCTTTCACCGGCACCCTGCTGTTTGTCAGCCATGACCGGTATTTTATCAGCCGGTTTGCCAACCGGATTTTAACCCTGGAGCATGGTCACATCACGGATTTCAAGGGCAATTACGAGGAATATCTCAGTTTCCGGGAGCGGGAACCGGCTCCCAAAGCGGAAGCTCCGAAAAAAGAGAAAAAAGAAAAGCCCAAGGCCAAGGGCGGCACCAAAAACATCGCCAAAAAGGTGGCGGTTCTGGAGCGGGAGATCGCCCAGCTGGAGGAGCAGATTGCCCAGTGCGAGGAGCAGATGGCTCAGTTTGCCTCCGACCCCCAAAAGCTTTTGGATCTGACGGCGGAAAGCCAGGCTCTAAATGACAGCCTGCTGGAAAAAATGGAGGCATGGGAGGCGCAGTCCCTGTTATTGGATGAAGCATAACCGTTTAAATTTTTGGAGCGTGTTCTGGAAGCTGTGCCTGCTTCTGGCCCTACCATGCGCCCTTTCCTCCACCACCCGGTTTGGCGTGTATTTCTTTGCCCTGTTGGCCGCCGGCGGTTTTGTCATGGATCGCTGTGCAAGATCAGAACAGCCCTTTTCCCGGTTTGTCTATCGGGCGGGACTTACGATCTTTTTCCTATGGCTTGTGAGCTTTGCCGCCGTAGAAGGCTGGATCATTTCCGGCAGCTTTTCTCAGGAGATTCCGGCGGATACGGATTACCTCCTGGTTCTGGGAGCGGGTCTGCGGGGAGAAAACCCCTCCGCCACTCTGCACGCCCGAATTTTGCTGGCGGAAGAGATCCTGGAAAGCCACCCAAATACCAAAGCGGTGCTGTGCGGCGGCCAAGGCCGGGACGAAGTCATGCCCGAAGCCCAGGTGATGGCTCGGGTGATGATGGAAGACGGCATCGACCCCAGCCGCCTTTTGCTGGAGGATGCCTCCCGCACCACCCGGCAGAATGTGAAATATGCCGTTTCCCTGATGACCCGGGACTACGGCAGCGGGGATTACACCACCGCCTTTGTTTCCAGCAACTTTCATCTGCCCCGTGCCCGGCGGATTATGGAAAAGAATGGCCTGGCTTCCATCGGCGCAGGTTCCCATACCCAGTATATTTTGGTGGATGGGCTGAGCTTTGTCCGGGAATACTTTGCCTGGATTAAACTGATCCTCACCGGGGGCTGGTGATAAATTCCAAGAAATTTTATAGCTAATTTTAATTTATTTGAAATATATAACAAAGAGTATTAAGGAGAATCGCTATGTTTGAAAAATTGCAGACTCTGGAAGAGCGCTTTTTAGCGCTGGAGCAGGAGCTGGCCGATCCCAATCTTTACAACGATCCTCAAAATGCAGCCAAGCTTTTGAAGGAACAGAAGGATCTCCAGCCCATCATTGACGCCTTCCGCCAGTACAAGCAGGCCAAGGCCAATCTGGAAGATGCGATGGCTATGAAGGACGGGGAAACGGATCCGGATTTCAAGGCTATGCTCCAGGACGAAATCGACACCGCCAAGGCGGATATGGAACGGCTGGAGGGCGAGCTGAAAATCCTGCTGCTGCCCAAGGACGAAAACGATGACAAGAACGTTATCATCGAAATCCGGGCTGGCGCCGGCGGCGAGGAGGCGGCTTTGTTTGCCCACTCCCTGTTCCGGATGTACACCATGTATGCCGAGTCCCGCAAATGGAAATATGAGGTTCTCAGCGCCAACGAAACCGAGCTGGGCGGCATGAAGGAGGTCAGCTTCTCCATTTCCGGTGATGGCGCCTATTCCCGTCTCAAATACGAAAGCGGCGTACACCGGATAC
>CAZSBD010000145.1:0-4034 GCA_964605215.1 uncultured Oscillospiraceae bacterium
CCGCTTCCCTGGACGCGGAGAATGAAACCGAGATCCAGCAGGCGATCTCCCGGCTGGTAGAGCAGAAGACGGTACTGATCATTGCCCACCGCATGAGGACAGTGGAAAACGCCAACAAGATTGTAGTGCTTTCCGATGGAACGGTAGCGGAAATGGGAGCGCCGGAGGAACTTCTAAAGCAGAACGGTACATTTGCCCGCATGGTGAAGCTGCAAACTGAGAGCCAGAATTGGACGCTGGTATAACGCAGATGATAGAGAAGATCGGCCGGTACTTAGGAGATAAACATGACCGGTAAAGAACGATTCTTGCATAGTTTACATCTCTTGCAGCAGGGAGCTGTCTATGATCAAATCAAGGAACGGGCGCTGGAGCAGACCGGATGGAAGATATCTTCTCTGTATATTGCTCAGATTAAGCAGAAATGCGGCATTATTGAGCGGGAGTGCTATAACAAGCCTAAGCCGGAAGATACCAGACAGCCCCAGTGCCCACCGGAAAAAGAGACAGCGATTAGGGATGCGCTGCGGCACTTTGGGATGCTTTAAAAAATATCAAGCGGATAAGGACAGCATTGGAACTCTGTGCTTACCCGCTTTTTGCGTTCGTTTTACTTCCGCTAAAAACGTTCCTGCCGATCTGGAGAATCGCTGTTTCTTGCGCCAGATCAGCCGCATAGGTAAAGTGATAGCAGGTGTAATAGGCCGGAAACACAGGATGCTCTCTGCGCCGGTGCTTACCGGCTTATCAAATGGTAGGAATAAAAGACAGAAAATTTTTTGTCAGAATTAGGGATGCTGAAGTGTTATATAATTGACCGCGGTAAAATGCAAGCAAGGAGGTGAACGAATGGAAGATAGTGTGTTGTCAGAATTGTTCAAGTGCTATTCGGATGATGTATTCCGGCTTGCTTACAGTTATTTAGGCAATCGAACAGACGCGGAGGATGTGTGCCAAGCTGTTTTTCTTAAATTAGCCGAGCGCCGGGCTCGGCTGAAGGAAGGGAAAGAAAAGGCATGGCTTCTTACCTGCACGGCCAACGCCTGTAAAAACCATCTGCGATCTTTCTGGAGAAGGAATGTAGAGGAGCTAAATGAAACGATTCCATTTCAGGACAGCAGAAATCGCAATGTGCATCAGGCGGTTATGACCTTCCGCCCAAATATCGTGTTGTCATCCATCTTTACTACTTTGAAGGCTATGATCAAGGGGAGATTGGAGGACTTCTACATATTCCCCGCACGGCAGTACAAAAACGAATGAGCAGAGCCAGAGCAATGCTTAGAAAGGAGTTGCGTGACGATGAAATCGAGTTATAAAGAAATGATGAAAGAGATCAGACTGGACGAACAGACAAAGTCGCGTATGCTGGCCCGGTTGACAGAAGCTGATGAGCAACCGATCAAGTATGAACATGAAGAACAGGAAGGAAATGTGATCAGCATAAAACGTGTTTCGAGAAAGCCGGTCAAGGGGCTCGTGATTGCGGCTGTCGCCGTTTGCCTTTGCATGGGGACGGCTCTGGCGGTCTACAATCAGGTGTTCTACAACCCTGTCATCGTGAAGTCCGCCCATGAATTGAGAGACATGATCGTGAAGAGCGCCGGCGATGAGGAAACTACCATCGGCATGTCAGCCCCGGCCACCGGTACGCCCATTTCTCAGGAGGAGGTCATTCAGGATTGGAGCTTCGCGGCCAACGATTGGGACAGTGAGACGACCATTGGCGGCAGCTTCACTTCCCAATACTCCGATTGGCAGTCGGTTCAGGTGCTGAAGGGGGAGGGATCTTTGAAGTCCAGGGTCATCTATAATGCCAATGGTGCGGAAAAGCAGGACTATACAGCCGAGGACCCGGCCCAGCTGCTGGATCTCCTCTCAGGCCACATCAGCCTGAACCTGGCCTGGGCCAACGAGCACCTTGACTATGTGCCCTACGGAAACAGGTATTACCACATCTATGCCGGAGACGGGGCTGACGTGGGAGAGTGCCTGTACTTTTTGTACGCCTGCGGCGACAAGGCTTATATTACCACGACCATCACCTGCGATTTGACCCATACCAGTACCGGCGTGACCGAAGGCATCAAAGAGGGTTCGTATGACGAGGCATACTACTATACAACCAGTAGCGGCATGGAATTTCTGATTACATCCTGTGGCGACATCGTGTGGGCTGAGTGCTCCACGGCTAACTGCGATGTTGATCTGTATGCCGGATATGTAACTGCCGCCCAGGTGGAGGACTTTTTGGATCATTTGGAGCTGTCCCTTTTGGATGTTGAGCAGGAGGACTGATGTAACGCTTCTTTTGCCGATTTCAGAAAATCCGAGGTTTTATATTACCGAGCGGCTTGATACCAGTGTTTCTGGGGTCAACTTCGTTACATAGCGGCAGGGGCAGCACCGTTTTGGCGGTGCTGCCCCTGTGCACGTATTTGTATATCAATTCGGCGAAAATAATTTTCTCCGCATATGCCTTGTAGGTGTTCATCAGCCCGATCCACCTGAGCGGATCGGCGGCTTTCCGTTCCTCCGTTGCGTCTGCCGTTTCCGCCTCCTTTTTTGTTAGGATACCATAAATTCAGGAGAAAAGAAAATAAGAAAAGAAACAAAAATTTGTGTAAAATGCAGTAAAAAGAAGGAGAATCAAAAATGAAACTAGGCAATATACAAACAAAACATTGCAATTCCTTAGGAAACATATTACAATAAGGACATAGAACCGAAAACAGTATTGTAAATCTGTAAGATCGGAAAACGTTGAAGAATGGAGAGATCAACATGGCAGTAACTTTGAAATTAAAGGGCGCTCAGTCCTTTTTGGGACAGGATGAGATGAAATGTATGGAGCCGATGGCTTTGGCGGCAGCGCAGGTGCTGCGTCAGAAAAACGGCCCCGGCTCGGATTTTTTAGGCTGGTTGGATCTACCGGTGGATTATGATAAGGAAGAATTTGCCCGCATTCAGGCGGCTGCGGAAAAGATCAAGGGCATGTGCCAGGTAATGGTAGTCATCGGCATCGGCGGTTCTTACCTGGGTGCGCGGGCAGCCATTGAATTTATCCAGTCTCCTTTTTATAATAACAAGAAAAAGGAAACGCCGGACATTTATTTTGTAGGCAACAATGCCAGTCCCTCTTATTTGGCGGATATTCTGGAAATGATGGGAGATCGGGATTTTGTTATCAATGTAATTTCCAAGTCCGGCTCCACCACAGAGTCCGCCATTGCTTTCCGGATTTTCAAAAAGAAGATTGAGGAGAAGTACGGTAAGGAAGGAGCAAAGGACCGGATTTTCGCCACCACGGACAAGGCAAGAGGCGCGCTGAAATCCCTGTGCGATCGGGAAGGTTACGAGACCTTTGTGATCCCGGATGATGTGGGCGGCCGTTTCTCTGTGCTGACAGCGGTAGGCCTTCTGCCTATGGCAGTAGCCGGCATTGATATTGCGCAGGCGATGCAGGGCGCGGCAGATGCCCGGGAGGCTTATGACAAGGAAGACCCGGCGGCAAACGATTGCCTGCGTTATGCTATGGTGCGCAACTGTTTCCTGCGCAAGGGCAAGGCGATGGAGGTTTATGCCGCTTATGAGCCGGGCCTTGCGATGTTTGGGGAATGGCTTAAGCAGCTGTATGCGGAAAGCGAGGGTAAGGATCAGAAGGGCCTGTTCCCTGTCAGCGTCAACTTTACCACGGATCTCCATTCTGTTGGTCAGTTCATTCAGGATGGCAGCCGGAATATGTTTGAAACCGTTCTGTGGATTCAGCAGCCCAAGGCAGAGATCCTCATAAAAGAGGACCCGGACAACATCGACGGCCTGAATTTCCTTTCTGGAGAAAGCGTGCATACGGTGAACACCCGGGCTTACCAGGGTACCTATCTGGCCCACATTGATGGCGGTACGCCCAATCTGGTTCTGGAGATCGGCAAGGCGGATGCTTATCACTTTGGCTGGCTGGTATATTTCTTTGAGAAGGCTTGTGGCGTGAGCGGCTATCTGCTGGGCGTGAACCCCTTCAATCAGCCGGGTGT
>CAZSBD010000146.1:0-3963 GCA_964605215.1 uncultured Oscillospiraceae bacterium
TTCACAAATCTGCCATTCTTTTGATTTCAAAAATGGGGCAGATTGGTACTTTGAAAGACTATATTCACTTTTGAATTACATTTTGCGAAAACTCAAGTACTATTTCTGCTACACGCTATTATTTACAACAGTGTTTATTCTAACTTAGCAGCTTACGATAATTGAGTTCGGGCAGTCATCGGTGAGAGTTCTAACCCAGCCTGCTCCTGCTCCAGTTGCCTGTTCCAGTTCTTCCTCTGTTACTTCATATAAGGGTCTCACTTTAACACCTCCTCTCAAATAGGATTATGGGTATATAGTATCACGACTTTTTGCTTTTACATTTACCAAGTAAATTCTTCCCACCCTACGTGTAAGATTTGCCTTTTCCTGTTGTTCTTAGCAAAAAGGCGGCAGCCCTAATAGAGCCGCCGCCAAAGATATATATTTTGATCACAGATAATTATCTGCCCAGCAGTGTTTTTCTTTTTTCCACTGAGATTGGTTTAAATATTAGGGTACCATATTTGCTGTTTCTTTTATCTTCTCCAGTAATTCAAAATCGGTCTTGCAGCAGAATACAGCACCATACCTTGCTGTTGCATCGGCAAGACGTGCATCATAGTTACCAGACATGAGCAGGAACGGAGTTTTCATATTCTCATCTCGTAGTTTCTTTAGCAAATCAAGACCTGTGCCGTCCCGCATATTGAAATCGGAGCAGACAACATTAACAGAACCTTGTTCAAGTATTTTGAGAGCTTCCGTTATTCCCGTAGCCTCATATACCTGAAAGTCCTTTTTCAGAATAGATGATAAGAGCTGCAAAAAATCCCTGTCATCATCCACAAGCAATAAATTTTTCAATGCCCAATCCTCTATTCTACTGTAATCTGAATGGAACCAGCATAGTCCAAGCCTGAAATTCCAATGTAGTTTGCCCCGGTCAGAAGCTGTACCCTAACGCTTCCATTTCCACTTTCTGCAAGCACCGTTTCCTCTAAATCTGGGGAAATATAGATAAGCTGACAACTCCCAGAATCAGATTTGAAATTATATTCTATGATAATCTCACGACACTCCTCTTCTTGGATATCCGTATTTGCCACCAAAATATCCTGCCCACTAAAGCCAATTACAGCCGCATCATAAGTTGCCTGGAAAGCAATGTTGTCAGATGTGCGGCTTCCGTTAAAAGATTGGTAAGGGGTTATAAGTGCATTACTTTTCCCAATTGCAATATCATCTCCTAACTGGTCCCCTCTCCTTTTAGATTCTCGGACAAGGAATCAAATCCAGAACAGGCAGTACAGGACAGTAAAGCAATGGCCATCATCATTATCACAAAGATTTTCCTTATAGATCGCATGACGCCCTCCTTACTGAACAAAGTTAAGGAACAACGCAAGGGCGACAATACCAATCATCATCAGCAGCCACAGGGTGCTAATCGCCGTGGAAATAATATTTACGACACTGCGGCTTTCCTTATTTCGTACACAGATTGCCGATAGAAGCAGACCCAACAGGACAAAAACAATGTTTGCACTGACCCAGATGAAGCGAACTCCGTCTGATAATGTGATTTTCAAAAATACGGGAATAAGTGTTGCCACCGGCAGGACACTTACAATAAGTGCTGCCATACTTAAAGTTTTCAGTTTCTTATTTTCCATCTTCTTTACCTCATTTCTTTCTTTCCAAATCGAGTGATTGCCACAGCAAGAACTAATGCAAAAACCAGAACTGCACAAGGCAGGAATGGGAACAACTCAAAAGTTGTACTAATACCTTCTGTCGTGAAATCATGTAACGAGCAGGAAACCAAATAGCCGCTGTAACAATACGGATAGGCAATCCAGAGGGGCATATTTGCAACCAAAACGCCAGGAATGACCAAGAGAAGGTTTAAGCCCACAGAGAGCAACGGTTTTTCAAACAGAACCGTAATAGCCCACATTGTTGCTACACAAGGCAGCATTGTAAGGAACAGACCTACGCACCATTTGGGAAGATACAGCATAGGCAGCGTTTCAGTAATCCCGCTTGTGCTGGTGGCAATCACGCCAGCCACAACGAACATCGCAAGGAACACTACCATTTCCATAAGCAGATAAAACATCAGCACACAAAACTTTGCTAAAGACAGCGCATATCGGCTGACTGGCAGAGCCAGCATTTTCAGAATACCATTATTACCCGTTTCCCGACCTGCAATCATCACGCAGACCACGATCATGCTAAAAGGTAACAAATAGTAAGCATAAACCAACGCACTTTGGATAAACATGGCTGGCCATGCGTTCGTATACTCAGGAGTAAAATAACTGCTCAAATTCGCAACCCCGGAAGTAACCACCAATAAAGGCGCAATAAATATCAGAGGTATGATCTTTGACCGCTTTACTTTCATAAACTCAATTTTAAGTAATTCTAAAAAACCCATTCTTTAATCCCTCCTTACTCATAGCGTAGGTTTTTTGCCATCCACAGCCCCGCACCAAGGCAAAGACCCGTTTCAATCAAAGAAATGATGATAACAGTGCTATCGGACTGGGCACTCATGGCAACTGCGGGTTTAAGCATGACTACGAATGGGTGAACCATTAGTAAAGACATATCCGAATTTGCCAGAGCCATGCCACTTAAAAAACCGGCAACACCGACTCCAAGAGGAACCCACATATTTTCAAAGCGGGAGGAAATCAGCAGCATAAAGGACAATACCGGCATAGATGTAATGAACGAGTACAATGCAAACTGAATGAGTGTCCCCATCTCAAATGAGCCTTGCGGCAAATCGGTCATTCCAATTTTTATCAGCGCCAGATTTTGGAGGGTCACAGCTACCAGAAGCATAAAACATAAAATCAGGAATTTACAAAGGTACATTCCCGAAACGCTCATAGGCAGCATATACATTTTTTTGACTGCGTTCCCCCTAAACTCCATATTGTAAACCATGCAGGCCGCAACTACGATACCAAACATATTCAAGACCATAATCATACCATAAAGTTGGGTCAGCAAAACATCCATGGGATCTAGCGGCAGATTCAAAAGAGTCTCTTTTCTCACAATGAAATTAACAAAGGCATATGCAGCCCCTAAAATGCCGACGGCCAATAGCACTGGAATGACACCTGTACGTTTTTCTTTACGCAGTTCAATGACGAGTGTATTCATAGCTTTGCCCTCTGCTTTCTGGCGGCGTTGTCTTTATCTACCATAGAAAGGAACATATCCTCCAGATTATCCGCAGCAAAACCAGCCTGTAAAGCATTTTTACGCAGATCATCCAAACTTCCCTCAAACAGCAGCCGCCCGTGATTGAGAATACCGATGTCATCTGCAATCAGTTCAATTTCAGACAGCATATGAGACGAAATTAGAATAGTGCAGTCATAAAAATCTGGAAGAGATTTCACCAGATTACGGATTTCATGGATTCCAGAAGGATCAAGACCGTTGGTTGGCTCATCTAAAATGAGAATAGGCGGTCTGCCAAGCAATGCACCTGCAATCCCCAAACGCTGCTTCATACCCAGCGAATACTTTTTTGCCAGCCGATCGCCAAACTCAGACAGGCCAACCAATTCCAACGCATCTTCCACAGAGCTTTTGGGCAGCCCCAAAATCCTGCGGATAATGTCAAGGTTTTCCTGGCCTGTCAGATTTGCATAGAAAGAGGGCGATTCAATGAATGAGCCGATTTCCTTCAGAATGGCAATCCGGTCATTGGGAAAGTGTTTCCCATCAATGGTGAAGCTGCCCTTTGTAGGGGCGGTCAGACCAAGCAGCATTTTCATCGTGGTGGATTTTCCAGCACCGTTTGGACCAAGGAAACCGTAAATGCTGCCTTTCCGAATGTGAAGCGAAACATTGTTGACGGAAGTGAAGTTTTTATATTTTTTCGTCAACTGTTCAGTTGTAATGATATATTCCATAGAAAACATCTCCTTTCGATGTTTCTATTGTACAATA
>CAZSBD010000147.1:0-3933 GCA_964605215.1 uncultured Oscillospiraceae bacterium
AGCCCGGGGAGTGGATTTCTTTGACTGCGTAATGCCCACCCGAAATGCTCGTCATGGACATATTTTTACCTCTCAGGGCATCATCAATATGATGAACGCCAAATATCAGACAGATGAGGGACCCATTGATCCGAACTGCGATTGTCCGGTTTGCCGTAACTTTTCTCGAGCATATATTCGGCATTTGTTCAAAGCCGGTGAAATGCTGGCTCAGCGGCTGGCAGTAATGCATAACCTGTATTTTTATAATCATTTGATGCAGGAAATCCGTGACGCTCTAGATGAAGATCGTTTTGAAGAATTTCGTCAGGCAAATAGTGAAAAATTAGCCATGCGTATTTAAAAAGAAAACAGGAGAAAACGGACAGCTTTCGAGCTGTCTTTTCTTTTGGCATAAACGGCAGAATCTTCCATATTCTTTATTAAACTGATTTTAGGATGATGAGAATGAAATTCAGTCTTTTTGCCAAAAATGCATTAATTTTGACTTGTTCCAATACAGGGCTGCAAATCTTAGGTTTTTTTTACCGTATGATTTTAAATCATTTTGCGGGGGCGGAGGGCCTGGGGATTTACCAGCTGGTATTTTCTATATATCTTGTCATCAATACCTTCTGTATTTCCGGTGTGGTGACAGCTGTGACTACCTTGTCTGCCAGTATTCGATCCGGTTTGCAGCAGGGCAGTCAAAGAGGTTTGATCCGAAGAGCTGTTTTTGTTTTCTTATGCGGTTATTCTCTGGCATTTGCAATTGTTGCGGTCAAAGCTGATGCTTTGTCTCAGATGATTCTAGGCAGTAACGCTGCCCGGCCCGCTTTGTATATGATGCTGGCGTGCTTATTTTTGACAGGCTTTGAAAATATCTGTAAGGCGTTTTTTATCGGTATTGGTCGGGTAAAATTTGCTGCGATTTCTGAAATAGGGGAACAGACGATCCGGATTTTTCTGGTCTTTTGCCTGCTCTACTGCTTTTATAACGGCAATTATGGTCAATTGGCTTTTTGGATTCTTTGCGGTATGACAGGCAGCGAGATTGCCAGCGTACTATTTTTAGGCAGCTGTTACAGAAAAACCATTGCTGGATTGTCAGACTTTAAAAAACAGAAAGGAAAAATGGATCTTTTATCCTTTTTGAGAATTTCCGTTCCTATTTCATTGTCCGCTTTTATTAACAATATTCTGGAATCCATCAATTCCTTTCTTATTCCTGAAATGCTGATCTTAACAGGCCTGACTCGCTCTGTAGCAATTTCCCAGCTGGGTATCATTTCCGGTGCTGCCATTCCCATTTTAATGCTGCCCATTGCGGTGATTAGCGCCATGTCAACCAATATGGTACCTAAGGTCAGTGGCACATCTTCCGGCTATTTAACAGCTTTGGCAAATCGCGCTTTGAAAACTACCGGTCTCATCGGCATTCCAGCAACAGCCGCCATTATGCCCCTAGGCACAGTAGCTGGCCGGCTTTTGTTTGGTCAAGAGATACCACAGAAGGTGTTTCTAATTTTAGGAATTTCTATTGTTTTCCTTTATTATCAGATGATTACGGCCAGCATTTTAAATGGCATGTGCCAGCAAAAAATGATTTTATACGGTTCTTTGTTTTCATCAGTTCTGCAGGTTTTACTGACGGTTCTGTTGGTCTCCCGTCCTGAGCTGCGGATTTATGGTTATTTATATGCCACTTTGGCAGCTTCCATTTTTCTGTTTTTCTACGACACTTACTGGTTGGCTAAAACTGTTCGGATTTCCATCCGGACTTCTTATTTGCAGCCAGCCCTTTGCGGAGCATTCCTGTATGCCTGGTCCCGATTCTTTTATGGTTTTTTCTATTCGGTCTTACAAAAGGAGATCCATGCATTTGTATTTGCTCTTGCTTTTTCGATTTTTCTGTATTCCGTGACACTTTGGGTTTTAAATGTTCGATTCCGACGTAAAGTTGGTTGAAAGAGGCAGGAAGCTATAGTATAATAAACGGTATGACCGTTATGGAGATAGGGGACGTTAAACTATGAATTTGAAACTATGTTGTCCAACCTTATTTGGATTGGAAGGACTGGTTGGAGATGAACTGCGCTATCAGGGAAAACTGGAGAAGGTACAAGTAGAAAATGGCAGAGTCCTGTTTTGGGGGGACGAACGGACTCTGGTTTGGGCTAATCTTTGGTTACGCTGTGGAGAGCGTGTCCTGATTGAGGTGGGTTCTTTTGCAGCTTTGACCTTCGACCAGCTCTTTGAAGGGATCAAAGCTTTGCCATGGGAACAGTTTATCCCGGCAGATGGCAGATTCCCAGTTAAAGGCTATTCTTTAAACTCTAAACTGCATAGCGTGCCAGATTGTCAAAAAATTATAAAAAAAGCTACGGCAGATCGTCTGCAATCCGTCTATCATACATCTTTGGAGGAAACGGGAGCCAAATATCAGATCCAATTTTCTATTATGAAAGACAGGGTTACGGTATATTTGGATACTTCTGGTGCTGGTCTGCATAAAAGAGGTTATCGAGCTAATGCGAATGCTGCCCCTTTGCGGGAAACTTTGGCGGCTGCTATGGTCAAGCTGGCTCGTTTCAAAGGCAGGGAAGCTTTATATGATCCTTTTTGCGGCTCGGGTACTATTGCCATTGAAGCTGCTTGGGCAGCACAGAATCGGGCGCCGGGTCTGCTGCGTCATTTTTCTGCAGAAGAATGGCCTTGGATTCCCCAGAAGCTTTGGCAGGAGGAAAGGGAAAAAGCTACAGCTCAGATTTGGGCAGGAGAACTATCGATTTTTGGCAGCGACATAGATCCGGCGTGTGTTGAGCTTTCTCAAGAGAATGCTGCCAAAGCTCAGGTGGCAAACAGCATCCATTTTACCTGCCAAGATGCGTGCAGGCTGGATTTCTCCAGTCTTCAAGGCACGATGATCTGCAATCCCCCTTATGGAGAACGTCTGGGGGATATAGAAGAGGCACAGGATCTTTATCGCAGATTGGGTAAGGCTTGCGCCAAATCCCATTTTAAAAAATATATTTTAACTTCTGACGAAGAATTTGAATATTTCTTTGGTAAAAAGGCAGATAAACGGAGAAAACTATATAACGGAATGATTAAATGCAACCTATATATGTATTTTAAGGATCAGCCTTTTCGCAAAAGATAGAATTTAGCACTTTTTAAAGGTGAGTGCCAAAACAAAACAAATCCTTTTTTGGGAATTTGCTTTGTTTTTTGTGAAAAATTTTCCCACGTTCACAAAAAATTTACTTGCATTCTAGAAACAATCGCGCTATTATAATATTCGAGGTTAGCACTCAAACAAAACGAGTGCTAAATCCAAACATTGTTTTTAATAATTTAAAATATGTAGGAGGAATACATCATGACATTACAGCCTTTGCTGGACAGAGTTGTTATTAAGATGACAGAGTCCGAAGAAACTACAAAAAGCGGTATTATTTTAACGGGTTCCGCAAAAGAGAAGCCCCAGGTTGCTGAAGTAATTGCAGTAGGTCCTGGCGGTGTGATTGATGGCAAAGAAGTTGTTATGCAGGTTCAGGTTGGTGACAAGGTTATCACCAGCAAGTATTGCGGTACAGAAGTGAAAATCGATGGCGAGGAATATATCATTGTTCGTCAGAATGACATTTTGGCTATCGTTAAGTAATCTAGGAGGAATAAATTATGTCTAAATTGATTAAATATGGCGAAGAAGCAAGACGGGCTCTGGAAAGCGGCCTGAATCAGCTGGCAGATACCGTTAAGGTTACCATCGGCCCTAAGGGCCGGAATGTAGTACTGAGCAAAAAGTACGGCGCTCCGCTGATTACCAATGACGGTGTTACGATCGCAAAGGAAATCGAATTGGATGATCCCTTTGAAAATATGGGCGCACAGTTGGTTCGTGAAGTTGCAACCAAGACCAATGACGTTGCCGGTGACGGCACCACCACC
>CAZSBD010000148.1:0-3895 GCA_964605215.1 uncultured Oscillospiraceae bacterium
GTGTTGGATGACAGCCGGGTAACCTTAGTAAAAAGCGACTTTCGCCGTATCGACGAAGCTCTGGCTCAGGCCGGGCAGACCGGAGCGGATGGCATCCTGTTTGATTTAGGCGTGTCTTCTCCCCAGTTGGACAAGGCCGAGCGGGGTTTTTCCTATATGCAGGACGCTCCCTTGGATATGCGCATGGATCAAACCCAGACATTTTCTGCTTATGAGATTGTAAATACCTGGCCGCAGGAACAGCTCCGGAATATCCTGTTCCAGTATGGCGAAGAAAAATATGCTCCTTTGATTGCCGCAGCTATTTGCCGCCGGCGGGAGGAAGCGCCGGTTCGCACCACCTTGGAGTTGGTGGGTATCATCAAAGACGCTATGCCGGCTAAGGCGCTGCGGGAAAAGCAGCATCCGGCCAAGCGCTCTTTTCAGGCCATCCGTATCGCCGTCAACGATGAGCTGAAAGCGGTGGAGGAAGCCATGGAAGTGTCCATCCGGTGTTTGAAGCCAGGAGGCAGGCTTTGCGTGATTACCTTCCATTCCCTGGAAGACCGCATTGTTAAAAAAGCCTTTGCTCAGGCAGCCAAGGGTTGCACATGTCCCAAGGATTTTCCCATTTGCGTGTGCGGAAAAAAGCCGCTGGTCAAGCTTACCAGCCGAAAGCCTATCCTGCCCAGCCCAGAGGAAATCCAGTTAAATCCCAGAGCGCGCAGCGCCAAGCTGCGGGTTTGCGAGAAATTAGAGCAGCAGGTATAGATCCTCCAGTAATAGACAGGAGAGGAGAGAAGAATATGGCAAGAGTTACCAAAGAGAGTGTAGCTTATAAAGAGCTAGAGACTCGCGACAGGCCCAGCAGCCGTAAAATGCTGCGAGAAGTCAAGGCTCCGCAGCACATCGCGAAGACCGTGACTCTGCGTCAGGTGCTGCTTTTGGCGGTAATCGCGGCGGCCTCAGTAGCGATCATTTATAATTACATGATATTAACACAGCTGACGGATCAGGCGTCTCAAAAAAAACAGCAGTTGGAGGACCTGAAAAGTGAGTATACCTATTTGGAAACCAAGGAAGAGAATATGTATACCCTTTCTGAGATTGAGGAATATGCACAGCAAAAGCTGAATATGATAAAAATGGATTCCAATCAGGTGGAATATATTGAGCTTTCCAATCCGGATCAGATTGAGGTCAGCAGTTCTTCCCGAGGAATTTCCAGCACCGTATCTCTGATCGCCAAGGGATTCCATGCCATTTGGGATTATATCAAATAACAGCAGCGGACAGGAGTTTAAAGTGTAGACGCATTTTAAACTCCTTTTTAAATATTCTGGGAGGTGTGATGTTTGTCTTTAAGAAAACCGGACCGCAATATGTCAAAGCGGATCTTCTTTTTGACCGTTTGCTTTATTTTTATCGGATTTGGCGTGGTTGCGGGCCGTTTGTTTTATATGCAGATTATCCGGCATGATTTTTATCAGGAAAAGGCTGTCAACAATCAGACCAGCGATAAGATTGTCACGCCCAAGCGGGGTACCATTTACGACTGTAATATGAAGGAGTTGGCGGTGAGCGCCTCCACGGAAATGATTACCGTGGATCCTTCTACCATTAAAAAAGCGGAAAATACAGAAGAAGTGGCCCGGGAGCTTTCCCAGGTACTGGATCTGGATTATGATTCGGTTTATGCCAAGGTAACCAAGGATTCCTCCTATCAGATCATCAAAAAAGGCGTGGAAAAAGACCTGGCGGACAAAATCCGGGAATTTATAAAAGAAGAAAAAATTACGGGCATTACCTTTACCGATGATAATAAACGGTATTACCCTTATGGCAACTTTGCCTCCCATGTGATCGGCTTTACCGGTACAGACGGCACGGGCCTTTACGGCATTGAGGCTAAGTACAATGATGTGCTGGAAGGCACGGCAGGCCGAGTGGTCAAGGCTCAGAACGCCAACGGGGATGATATGCCCTTTCAATACGAAGAATATATAGAGGCCAAGGACGGAGACGGCGTGGTGCTGACCATTGACGAAGGCGTTCAGCATTTTCTGGAAAAGCATTTGGAAACCGCGCTGAATGAATACGAGGCAGGTAACGGCGTGGCCGGCATTGTGATGAACGTCAAAACCCGGGAAGTGGTGGCTATGGCGACTAAACCGGATTTTGACTTAAATTCCCCTTATGAAATCAACATTGACAGCTTAAATACTCAGCTGCGGGAAAATATTGACGCGGTTTTGGAGGAAGCAGGACAGGACAGCTCGGCGGTAGGAGAAAAATTCCTGAAAAGCGGCACAACCTCCGCCATTTCCGATAGCCTGTCGGACAAAGTCGTGGAGGAGGTAAAGAAAGCCCGGTCAAACGCCCTGGAAAAGATGTGGCGAAACAAGATCATCCAGGACTTGTATGAGCCTGGCTCCACCTTTAAAATCTTTACCATGTCTTCCGCCTTTGAGGAGGGTGTAGTCAGCGAGGAGAAATCCTCCTTTTACTGCCCGGGCTTCAAGGTAGTCGGTGACCGGCAGATCAGCTGCTGGAAAAAAGCGGGTCACGGGCCGGAAAGCCTGATACAGGCGCTGGAAAATTCCTGCAACCCGGCACTGATGGAAATTGGTGCGGCTCTAGGCGCGGAAAAGTTCGGCGATTACTTTACCGCCTTCGGCCTGACCCAGAAGACCGGTATCGACCTGCCCGGCGAGGCCACCAGTATTTATCACGAACCGGGCAGTTATACCACTGTCGACCTGGCGGTATCTTCCTTCGGCCAGAGCTTTTCCATTACTCCCATACAGCTGATCAATATGGTCTGCACCGTGGTGGATGACGGTAAGCTGAAAACGCCTCATTTGGTCAAGGAAATCGTAGATTCCAGCGGCAATGTGAAGGAGACTTACGGCACCCAGATGGTGCGGCAGGTCATTTCCGAAGACACCTCCGCCTTTATCCGTAAGGCGATGGAATCCGTTGTGACAAACGGTACGGCTAAAAAAGCCTATGTAGCCGGCTACCGGGTAGGCGGCAAGACCGGTACCTCCGAGAAATATCCCCGAGGCAACGGCAAATACATTGCATCCTTTGTAGGTGTGGCGCCGATGGACGATCCCCAGTACGCTGTGCTGGTGATGATTGATGAGCCTATCGGCGGCTCCACTGACGGCGGCGGCGCGGCGGCAGCTCCGGTGGTTGCCCGTATCTTTGAAGATATTCTGCCTTATTTGAACGTGGAAGCGGTATATACCGAAGACGAAGTAGACCGAAGCGATATGGTGGTGCCCAATGTAATCGGCATGACCCAGGACGAGGCCGAAGAAACCCTGAAAGAGCAGAACATCTCTTATAAAACCATAGGGGACGGCGACACAGTGACCGATCAGGTACCGGCCAGCGGCGTAACCGTACCTTCTACCGCTCAGGCTATTCTGTATTTGGGCGGCGCCAAATCGGAGGAGCTAATCAGCGTACCCAATGTGAAGGGCATGAGCCTGGAGCAGGCCAAGAGTGCGCTGTCCAAGCGAAATTTGTATATCAAGATCACAGGCGTATCCAGTTCCCAGATGTCTTCTGCAACGGTGGCGGAAAGCCAGTCCATCGATCCGGGAACCAAGGTAAGCATTGGTACCGTGGTGACAGTTGTCTTTTCCAACAACTCGAACCTTGGCGAATAACACAGGAGGGAAAGATTGTGAAGCTTTCAGAATTGTTAAAAGAAATTAAAGTTCAGGAAACCAACGTAGATCTCTCGATGGAAGTGGGCGAGGTCCGTTATGATTCGAGAGCAGTGGAGCCGGGGGATGTGTTTGTTGCCATCTGCGGCTATGAAACCGATGGCCATCGCTTCATCGGCAAGGCGGCAGAGCAGGGAGCCAGCGTTATCATCTGCCAGAAAAAGCCGGAGACGGAG
>CAZSBD010000149.1:0-3859 GCA_964605215.1 uncultured Oscillospiraceae bacterium
CTTTCCCAGAAATTCCGCAATATCCTTGCCGATCCCAGTATACAAGCCCTGCACGCCTTCGGTTTCGGAAGCAGAGATCGCCGCGATAGAAGCTACAACATCTTCCGAGATCTTTACATTGCCTTGATCGCTTTCTGTCGTCCAATATTCTTTTTCTGCCATATAGATTTCACGCTCCTTATCTTTGGTATGCGTATTTACATCACATTATATGGTTATTATATCATACCCAAATCCTGAAAGCAATGAATCTATCGTTAACTTTGCGCGCCTGCCTCCACGATCTTGATGCTTTCCGCTGTTACAGAGGTTTCCTGCAGAATAATATCCTTGATTTTGGATACATCCGCAGCTTCCAGCTTACCATCTGTTTTGGAAACAATTACGTTGACATCCGAATCATTGATGAATACCACACAATCTGCATAGCCTTTGGCCTTAACCAAACTTTCGATCCGGGCTTCCTTAACGGTGTTATCTGCTAAAGCTGAAATTTGCTTATTGGCCTCTTGCTTATCGCTTTCCGAAGCGTTGCTGTTTTCTGTGGTCTCTTTCAAAATGCTGATAGCCTCATCCCGGGCCTTTTGCCGGGACAAGCGGGAATCCGTAAAATAATCACTGCTTTCTGTAGTTTCCATCTGGTTCTGTGGTGTGGTTTTCTCTTCTGCACCCTTTTCTTTTTCCTCTTTTGCCCCCTGGGAAGTATCTGTTTCCGCCAGCACATTGGTATCCTGTCCATTGCCCTGAGAAGATGCCTGCATTCCATCTTCCGTGCCAATATAGCTCCAGTTGAGATAGACGGCTACGCACAGCATCAAAGCAATGACCCCATATACGGCTCCTCTTTTTCTAATGGCTTTCAATCGTATTTCCTCCTTCTTCTTGCTGCATTTTCATAATGGATATATTGTCAAATGAAATTCCACACAGGGAATGAATTGCCTGGGAAATGGCATAGCAAACCTCCCCATTGTCAGCACCATCACAAATAACCACAGCCCCTCGAAATTCCGGATAAACCGTCTTCAGAAGCACCGGCGTCTGACCATAATTGCCGCTGGAAACCACAGAAAGGGAGCTTTCGTACGTACTGGAACCGGAGGTATTTTCGCTGCCAGTGCCGGTTTCCTGGTCATCTTGCCGTACATCGGAAGCGTAAATGGATTCTGTGCCGGATTTCAGGGAAAGCAGAACCTCCACCCGGCCTGCACCGGAGATCATACTTAATTTTTTTTGTATGGTTTCCTGAAATTCCGCCAAATCAAAGATCTCTGTCTCCTGTGTCTTATTTTCTTCCGGGACAGTTTGCTGACTGCCCAGTTGACTGGCTAGCATAAAAACTACACCCGCGCCGATTAAAAGAAATAAGTATTGATAACGCTTTAAAAAGGATAACTTATCTGAAAATTTCAAATTCTTCATGATACAAATACCTGCTTTTTCTTTTCAATGCCGCATTCCTGAAAAATTATTTCTGACAAAGATTCCTGGTCTTCTTTACAAACCTGGGAGATTTCCACCCGATCCACCGTGATGGTATTATCTTTATCATAGGAAATGTATGTACGGACCTGGCATGGTATGCCTGCTTTTTGCGCCGCTTCCCGAATGTGCTGAGAAATTTTCCCTTCCATAATGTTGTAGGTCAGGGCTTGATTTTTCTCCACTGCTTCTTCAGCTTCCCGGGTATATTCGTTTTTTATTTTGGAAAAGGAAGCCCCACTGACCCGAACCTGCGTCAAAGGGATCAAAATAGCCGCTACGATTGTCAACCCTGCGGTGATCCGCATCATCTCCTTCATAGCTCCTTCTTTGATGAAATTTAAAAGAATGCCGGAAAAAACTGCCGCCGCTGTCACAGCGATCAGCATATTTTGAAATACTTCAATCATGTCAGCTCACCAATGTCACAGAAAATACCAATTCTAAAAACAAAATCAAACTGCATGTCCCCAGCATGCCCAAAAGTAAACTAAAGCTGTCACTGATGCCGGAAAGCAGACTGCTTAAATTTTTATCGCACAAGGGAGATAACACTGCAGTTCCTCCTTTCAAAATTAAATAACTAATACCAAGCTGAATAAAGGGAATCAGACAAATCGCAACGATGCATAGCATACCAAATACACCGGTTGTATTTTTCAACAAAATTGCACCTGAGAGCATAGATTCCGTAGCATCCGAAATAATGCCGCCTACCACCGGCACAGCACCGGATACTGCAAATTTTGCTGTTTTCACCGCCGCACTGTCTACACTGCCGCTGACTACACCGCTAACGGAAATGTATCCGATAAAAATGGTCAAGATCAGCTTAAGGGCACCGGAAATGAACCATTTGATAAAAGCACCCAGCTTGCCCAGCAGATCATTGCCGATGGCAGCATTAGTGGTGACAACCGCCAGATAGGCACAGACTGACGGTACAAAAAAGATATTGATAAAATGAATCAGTAAATCAAAAAAATACATGGTGATGCTGTTAACAATGGCCGCCGCTGTTGGCGCGCCGGAAATGGCGATGGCTGCTGTCATCACTGGCAGCATACCCTTAGAAAAAACGTCCAAATCCTCTATCGCATTAAGGCATGTGGTCATTAAGCTTTGAAAATCTTCAAATACAATCCAAATGATAGATAACGCGCCTACTACGGATAAAATCTGAACCAGAGAGGAATTTTCTCCACTATACCCACGGACAAATCCGCACAGGACGATAACCACCAGAATCCGACACAGCATAGAAATGGCCTGTCGAACGGCAAAAGTGCCGGTGTCTTCCGTTTTTTGCAGCATTTCTCCCACGGCCTCTCCCAAATCCTGCACTTGGGAAGCATCCTCCTGCCCCAACAGCCTGCGGCTTTCCGCTGGAAGATAACGAGTTAGATTTTGGGAACCGATGATTTCCTGCTGCTGGGCGTAGCTTTCCTCATAGGCACAGGCCACCGGTGTGCAAAAGGAAAGCAGCAGCAAAAGCAAAACAACTTTTTTCATATTCCTTCCCTCATATAATCTCTGTAATCAGCTGCAGAACGCGAGAAAACAAAGGCAGCGCTGTCAAAACAATAGCCGTTGTTCCGGCCAGCTCCATTTTATAGGCTAAAGCCTGTTCTCCTGCGTCCTTACAGACAGCGGCAGCAACCTTGACAATCAAAGCAATGCCTGTTCCCTTAATTAGCGGCTGATAAAAGGCAGACTGGAGACCGCTTTCCCGTAAAAAATCCTGAAAAGCTGTAAAAATATCCTGCAAATATGTCAGCAAATAGAGAAAAAGCAAAATACTTGCCGCCAAGGACAGCAACAGCGCGATAGGCTTGTTATAGCTTTTGATCTGGGCGGCAAACAAAACCGCCGCTAGGACGAACAAAACAATGGTTAAAATATTCATTTTTAAAACCCAAATACCGTCTTGATCATCAAAAACAGCTTATTGATCTCCTGAATTACGATCATCATCACCACGATCAGCCCGGCCAAAGTCAGCATCATTCCCTGCTCTTCCCGGCCGGAACGGACCAACAACTGATTCAAAACAGCAACAATAATCCCAACGGCGGCAATTTTAAAAATCAGATCCACCTGCACGAACCCATACCTCCTTAGAACAGCAAAATAACCAGCAGAACGCAAGTTGCCACAGAGCAAGTCCGATAGACTTTTCCCTTATTCTTTTTTTCCTGTTCTGCCAGGCGCATGGCATCCCGCAGACGGTCAGATATGTAAAAGAGAGTCCTTTTCTGCTCCTCCCCGTCATATTTACCAATCACCTCAGAAAATGACGCCAGCACGGCGCAAATCTCATCTGTCAGACTCATAGCATCCTGAACCTCCCGTAAGCATTTCCTCCATTGAAAGGATA
>CAZSBD010000150.1:0-3843 GCA_964605215.1 uncultured Oscillospiraceae bacterium
CACATACTCCCCGCTGACAATATCCGCCGTCACCGTATCCAGCTGAGCTTCCGCCATCTGACATGCCACAAATCGGGACCAAATCAGCCGGTACAGCCGCAGCTGATCCCGATTCAGGCTGCTGGAAAGCATTTCCGGAGTCAAGGCCACATCGGAAGGCCGGATGGCTTCATGGGCGTCCTGGGCGTTGTTTTTAGATTTAAAGAACCGGGTCTTCTCCGGGTAGTATTCCGCCCCGTACTTGGACAGGATCAGATCCTTTGCCGCCGCTAGCGCTTCCTCAGACAGGCGCAGGGAGTCGGTACGCATATAGGTAATCAGACCGGTCAGTCCCCGGCCTTCGATCTCGATACCTTCATACAACTCCTGCGCCACACTCATAGTGCGCCGGGGCGTCATATTCAGCTTACGGGACGCCTCCTGCTGAAGAGTGGAGGTGGTGAAAGGCGGCATAGGACTTTTCTTTTTCTTGCCCTTTTTCACCGTACCTACAGAGAAAGGCTGATCCGTGATGACATCCATCACCGCCTGGGTTTCCTCTTCATTCTTAAGCTCCTTTTTCTTTTCCGTGGTGCCGTAAAAATAAGCGGGGAATTTATGGCCGTTCTGAGAGAATATACCATCAATGGACCAATATTCCTCCGGGATAAATGCCCGGATCTCCCGCTCCCGATCTACCACCATCCGGGTGGCCACAGACTGTACCCGGCCGGCGGACAGGCCCCGGCGCACCTTCTTCCACAGGAAGGGTGACAGCTTATAGCCCACAATCCGATCCAGAATCCGGCGAGCCTGCTGGGCATTGACCAGATCATCGTCAATGTCCCGGGGATTTTCAATGCCGTGGCGGACAGCGTTTTTGGTGATCTCGTTAAAGGTCACCCGCTTGGAGTTTTCGTCCGTCAGCTGCAGCAGATTTTTCAAATGCCAGGAAATGGCTTCGCCTTCCCGGTCAGGGTCCGTCGCCAGATAGACGAAATCACTTTTCTTGGCGGCGTTCTTTAATTCCTGGATAATTTTATCCTTTCCCTCAATGGGCATATATTCCGGTTTAAAGTCATGCTCGATGTCCACGCCCATAGTCTTTTTGGGCAGATCCCGCAGATGTCCCATAGAAGCCTTGACCACATAGTCGCTTCCCAAATATTTGCCAATGGTTTTTGCCTTGGCCGGAGACTCTACGATTACCAGCTTTGACATAGTTTACCTCCCTTTACAGGTTCAAAAAGATCCGGCCGCTCTCCCGCAGGATGATGCCGCTGATTTCCATCATGGTTACAGCTGCCATCACCTGGGAGGCAGAAAGATCTGTATATTCAACAATCATATCCGGTCGATCCGCCCCTTGGGCGATGGCCTCATAAACCTTTTTTTCTTCCGGGGACAAGCCGGAAAGGTCGAAAGCCTTTGCGGGCTTTTCTTTTATCCGTACCTGCTCTTTGACCGAATGCCCGGATCTTTTATTCCTGACATCGTCGCCGCCTTTCTGCTTTTTTTCCCTGTTTGTTTCATATAGAAGCTCCTGCCGCAGCTGGCGCCTCAGCCGGTTTTCATAGGGCTGCAAAATATCCCGCACGCTGGCTGCCAGGTTGGCGCCGTCCCGCAGCAGTCCAAGACAGCCTTGGGTGTTTTTCTGATAAATATCTCCCGGCACAGCAAACACATCCCGTCCCTGCTCCATGGCATGGTGGGCGGTAATGAGCGAGCCGGAGCGTGCCGGCGCTTCCACCACAACCGTAGCCAGGCTCAAGCCGCTCATAATTCGGTTGCGGGCGGGAAAGTGATAGCCCTTCGGCTCGGTTCCCGGCGGATATTCCGTCAAAACCGCGCCATAGCGGATCATCTGCTCCATCAGTCCCCGGTGCTCCGGCGGATAACAAACATCCGCGCCGCATCCCAAGACCGCCACGGTCTTGCCGCCGGCATGCAAAGCCGCGCTGTTGGCTATGCCGTCAATGCCCAAAGCCATACCGGAAACCACGGTACAGCCTGCCCGGGCCAGGCCTCCTGCCAAATCTGCGGTCACTTTTTTGCCGTAATCCGTACAGTGTCTGGTGCCTACTATGGTGATAGCCAGGTTTAAATCCGGCAAGGTACCCCGGACATACAGCACCACCGGCGGCTGTGGAATTTCCCGCAAAGGCCGGGGATACTCCCCATCGTCCCAAGTGAGGATGCGGATGCCCTTTTCCCGACACCGCAAAGCAACGCGCTGGGCAGGCCGCAAATCTTTATCCGCAAACACCATAGCGTACTTGGGTTCTATTCGGTTTTTCAGTTCCTGTGCGGGCATCTGGTAGATGCCTTCCGGATCACCCAGACGTTTAAGACAGCTTTCCGCCGCCCGGGGCGGCAATCCCTGAGCGCGCAGGCTGTACCATAACCAATATACTTGCTGTGCCATCCTATCTCCTCTATTTTGTCATTTCCCACATCATAATCGCCGCCGCCACGGAAGCATTCAAAGATTCCGCCCGACCCGGCATAGGGATAATCAGCTTTTTGTCACATTGCTCCAGCACCGGCTGGGAAACCCCATTCCCTTCATTGCCAATGACAACGGCGCAGCGGGACAAATCCTGTCCTTGAATGGATTGGCTGTCCGCTGCCAGAGCAGCGGCATAGACCGGCAGCCGGCATACCTTGGCAAAAGCAAACATCTCAGCCGCTTGTGCCCGGATGGTCTTAACGCGGAATACCGCCCCCATAGTGGACCGAACCACCTTGGGATTATACAGATCCGCGCAGCCGGGCAGCAGCACCACGCCGTCCAAAGCAAAGGCATCGGCGCACCGCAAAATGGTACCCAGATTACCCGGATCCTGCAGGCCGTCCAGCACCAAAAGCCGCCTGGGATCTGTCAGCTGGGAAAGGTTGCTTTGCTCCCCTTTGCACGTGAAAATCAGGTTTTGGGGCGTCTTGACCTCGGACACCTGCCGCAGCAGGCTTTCCGGCGTCAAATAGATGGGTACTGCTGGCAAGAACCTTGTCAGTTCTTCCCCCGCCGCCGGGTCACACAGCCAAATTTCCCCGATATGCCGGCCGCTCTGTCGGGCTTCTTCCAGCATTTTACGTCCTTCACATAAGAAATATCCGGTCTTTTCCCGATATTTACGTTCTTTTCCCAGGCGGATCAGATCTTTGACCCGCGGGTTTTGCCGGCTTTCTATCTTTTGCATCAAATTTTAACCATCTCTCTGATTTTTTTATTTTCTCCCAGCACCACCAGGATCTGTCCCGGCTCCAGCTTGCTTTCGGCGCCGGGGGAAAGGAGCAGCAACTCCCGGTTTTCCGACTGACGGATGGCGATAACGGATATCTGATATTTGGCCCGTACGCCGATTTCCGCCAGGGTCTTACCAGCCCATGGCTTGGGGGTTTCTATCTCCGCAATGCTGTAATCGGGAGAAAGCTCGATATAATCCAAAATATTATGGGAAACCAGCCGCTGTGCCAGCTTTTGACCTATATCCATTTCCGGGAATATAACCCGATCCGCTCCCACCTTTTCCAGAATCTTGTAATGGAGCTTGTTCTGAGCCTTGGCAATGATATATTGGGCCCCCAACTCCTTGAGGAGAACGGTGGCCATCACGCTGCTTTCTACACTGCTGCCAATGGCCACAATCACACAATCGAAATTATTGACCCCCACAGATTGGAGCGTCCCTTCTTCCCGGGCATCCCCCGTGGCAGCGTAGGTGACAAAAGGAGAAATCCGCTGGATGCGCTCTTTGTCCTGGTCGATGACCATGACCTCCTGCCGCAGGCGATATAACTCCCGGGCGATGGCGGTACCAAACCGGCCCAATCCAATAATCAAATATGATTTCATACCTTCCT
>CAZSBD010000151.1:0-3768 GCA_964605215.1 uncultured Oscillospiraceae bacterium
GGTATTTCCTGCGGTATATGGATCCCCACAATGATAAGGAGCTGGCTTCCAAGGAAGCGCTGGCATACTGGTCTCCTGTGGATTGGTACAACGGCGGTATGGAACATACTACCCTGCACCTGCTCTACAGCCGGTTCTGGCATAAGTTCCTTTATGATATCGGCGTAGTACCCACAGCAGAGCCTTACCACAAGAGAACCAGCCATGGTATGATTCTGGGCGAAAACGGTGAGAAGATGTCCAAATCCCGTGGCAACGTGGTGAATCCGGATGAAATTGTGGACACCTATGGCGCGGATACGATGCGTCTGTATGAAATGTTCCTGGGTGACTTTGAAAAGGCTGCACCATGGTCTTCCAATTCCATCAAGGGCTGTAAGCGTTTTCTGGATCGTACCTGGGCGTTGTTCGATCAGGTACAGGAAGGGGATACTTACTCCAAAACCCATGAAGTGATGATGCACCGCACCATCAGAAAGGTCACCGAGGACATTGAAAACCTGAAGCAGAACACGGCGATTGCGGCTATGATGTCTATGCTCAATGAGTTTTATGACAAGGGTGTAAATCGGGCGGAATATAAGACGTTCCTGACCTTGCTCAATCCCTTCGCGCCTCATATCACGGAAGAGCTGTGGCAGATGCTGGGCGAAACCTCTTTGCTGAGCCTGGAAGCTTGGCCCGCTTATGACGAAAGCAAGACGGTAGAGCAGTCCATCCGCATTGCGGTTCAGGTCAACGGCAAGATGAAGAATACCATCGAGCTGCCCATGGATTGCGAGGAAGAGCCGGCTATAGCAGCCGCTCTGGCAGACGAAAAGATAGCCAAGGCTGTAGAAGGCATGCAAATCGTCAAAAAAATTTACCGTAAAAACAAAATCATAAATTTGGTTGTGAAACCATAAAAATGCATTTGTTTCATGAATTTTGCTTGACATCCACCGGGAGAAAAGATATAATATGTTTACGGCTGTATGCTGTAAAAGAATTTTGGTGTCTATTGTCAATATGCGGAGGGAGGGAAAACAATGGCAGAAATCCGCGTAAAGGAGAACGAATCTCTGGACAGCGCGCTGAGAAGATTCAAGAGATCTTGTGCGAAAGCGGGTGTGCTTTCCGAGCTTCGTAAGCGTGAGCATTATGAAAGCCCCAGCGTCAAGCGCCGCAAGAAGTCTGAAGCAGCGCGTGCTAAGAAAAGAAAATACAACTAACCAAAATAACGGCAAGGACTTCGGTTCTTGCCGTTTCAGTTTGTCGGTAAAGTCTTTTGCGCGAAGCGCATATTAAGATATCCAAAAAAGCCATGGCGTGTACGTAACTTTTTTAACACTTTCCGCTTAGAAAATCGCCCGTTTGGGCTTTTTCTAAGCGTCCGGCATTCCCCACGAGAATGCTCTTGCCGAAAAACTGTAGTTTTTTGACAGTCTATAACGGCAAGATAAGAGAAAGAATGGGAAAGGTATAGGAGCCAGTTAAAATGTTGCAAAAAAACGCTAGTCCTTTCCAATGCGGAAAAGTTTTTTCTTTAAGGCGGAAAGATCCAGCGGGATCAAAGGATAGAGATAAGCCCGACCGGACAAGGTAGGGGTGCAGGCCAAAAACAAAAGAGCCGCAGCAATGCCAAGGCCAAAGCCCCAGGGACCGGCCAGATAGGTAGTAATGAGCAAAAAGACCCGCAAATACTTAAAAGCGTAGGCCAGCTCAAAGCCAGGCTGGTTGTAGTTGGCAATGGCCACCAAAGCCATATACAGCATAGATTCCGCGCAGAACCAGCCGGAGTCTACGGCGAAATCTCCCACCACAATACCGGCAATGACGCTTAAGGAAGTCGTCAGCATGCTGGGGGTGGAAAGGGAGGCCAGCTTGAGGCCGTCAATGGCGATTTCCAAAATAATCAGCTGCCAGAAGACAGGGATGTTTTGAGGATCATCTGGCAGAATAAAGGAGAGGGCCGCTGGGGTCAGCTGGGGGCTTTGGACAAAGAGAAGCCATAGCGGCGTCAGAATGATGGTCATCAGGGAAATGGTAAATCGGGACAACCGCAGGTAGCAGCCGGTGAGCGGAGGGAAATAATAATCATTGGCTTCCTCCATGATATCAAAAAGCGAAACCGGCAGGATCATAGCAGAAGGAGAATTATCCACCAGCAGAACAATATTGCCCTCCAGAATCTGGGCTGCTGCCGTATCCGGCCGCTCGGTATATTTAAATTTAGGGAAGGGATTCAGGCTGTGCTTACCTAGGAGGACCTCTGTCAAGCTTTCCAGGTTCATGGTGAGAGCGGAGACCTGGGCGTGCTGGATGCGTTGGCGGATGCGGTCTAAAAGATTGGTATCTACAGTGTCTGCCAGATAGCACAGGCACAGGTCTGTATGGGAAAGGGAGCCTAAGGTGTGACTTTCCATCGAAAGCTGCCGGGTGCGGATGCGCCGCCGAATCAGAGCGCAGTTTAGCACCATAGTCTCCACAAAGCCGTCATGGGAACCACGAAAGACCTTGTCCTTCTCCGGCTCTCCTGTCTCCCGCTGGGGATAGGTGCGGATGTCGATGAGGATATAGCCTTCCCAGCCTTGGACGTAGACGGCTGTCATGCCGGAAAGAACCTGTTCTACCAGCTGGGTTTCATCTGGACATAGCATCACTTCTCCATAAGGAATGCCGGAGTCTAACAGAATTTGGGGAGAGGCCAGAGGACCCTCTCCAGAAAAGCTGTAAAAAAATTCTAGTATTTTTTGTAAAATATCATCTTTCACAAAGCCGTCCACAAAGAACAGGAGTATTTTTTTACCACGGGCTGTGATCTCCCGAGAGACAATGTCAAAGTTTTGTTCCGTCCGTAAAAGGCTTTTCAGACGGGCGGCAGTTTGGTCAAAGCTTTTCATAGGGGCGCCTCATTTTCTTCCGCTGCAAAATAAGAACAGCGCAGACCGGCCTGACGGGCCTGCTTTAAAAGCTGTGTATAGCGGGAAACCTGAGCGTTAATGGTATAAATACAGGCTTCAATCTGATCCGGATCACAGGTCTGGTCAAAGGCCCGCCAAGCGTCGGAGAGAGAGCCGGCGGCCTGGCGGATATCCAGCAAAAGCTGTCCGGATTGCGAGGCGTGTTTGATTTTCAAGGGGAACCATCTCCTTACTGTTTTTATGGATAGTTTTGACAAAGAAAGCTAAAATATACCGGGAATTCTTTCTGACAAAGGGGAAATGCTGATAAGGTAGCAGGAAGTCAGAAGAAAAGCTGTATCGGGAGATGCGGGCGGCGAAAAAACATCGGTTCCTTTTTGGCAAAGAAAACGGTGGCCGAAGAAAGCGAAAAACCGCAGTCAAAAGACTGCGGTTTTTCCATGGTTTTCATGCTGAAACCGGGAGTAAATCCGGGAAAGGTTGACGAATCCCGGAAAAATGTACTATAATGTGGATACTGTGGATTTGCCCGGAGAGAAGACTGGAGTACAGGAGGAAAACTATGGCAAGCAAAAAAACCACATATGATAATAACAGTATATCATCCCTTAAGGGAGCTGACCGGGTCCGCAAACGCCCCGGGGTCATTTTCGGTTCAGATGGGCTGGAAGGCTGTGAGCATTCGGTTTTTGAGATCCTGTCCAACTCCATCGATGAGGCCCGGGAGGGCTACGGCCGGGAGATCACCGTCACCCGGTTTGCCGACGGCTCCATTGAGATAGCCGATGAAGGCCGGGGCATTCCTGTGGATTACAACAGCAGCGAGGAGCGGTACAACTGGGAACTGGTGTTCTGCGAGCTGTAT
>CAZSBD010000152.1:0-3753 GCA_964605215.1 uncultured Oscillospiraceae bacterium
CAAAGCCAAAAGCCGGCCAGCATTCCCGGTGAACATCCGTCCGTCCGCCGGCCGGATCAGCAGGGGCAGGGAGCAGGTTTCCTTGGCCCGGCGCAGCAAGGCCCGTCCCCGGTCGTTAAAGGCCAGCACCCGGATGTAGCAAAGGGGCAGGGAGCAAAGCTCCTGGGTGATTCCCAAAAGGGCGCACATCAGCATGCGGCGGATTCGGCTTTCCGGGTAGCGCTTGGATTTGGCATGTTCCACACACTCCGCCAGAGAGGTGCTGTGATACAGGGCCTGATGCAGCCGGTTTTCCAGTCCTTCAGAAGCATCCGGCAACTGGGCCAGCTGGGCAGGACGCAAGCGGCGGCCTGCGGCAAGCAGCAAAAGCTCCAGCCTTTGGGGATCGTAAGGTTCACGGCCCGCAGCAAGCTCGTTTTGCAAAACAGAAAAGGCCTCCGGCGGCATAAAGGGAGCGCAGGCTTGGGGCTGTGTCCGAAGCTGAGAGCGCAGGTAGGAGGCGGAAGCAAAGGGTGGAACCGGTTCAGCTGTATCATGGCCCGCTCCCTTGCGGGCAAGGGTCAGGGGCTGAATAGAACTGCCGGTTTCCAACAGGGCTTTGCAGTATTCCACGCCTAATATATTATTGGGCGCGGCAAGAAGAGCGGCGCAGGCCGGCTCCAGCTTTTCCAAAGCCTGCTGCCGGGCGGCAGCATAGGAAAGACCGGCGGACAAATAGTCAGACATCCTGTTATAAAAAGAAGGCTGGCGCAAAAGCCGGGCTGTGCGCCAAAGGGGATCGATCTGCCCCGCCTCGCTGCCAAAGGATAGGTGGGTGACAAATCCCAAGGCATTTAAAACCTGGACGCCGCCCCGGGCAAAGCCTTCCGCCGAGGAAAGGCATGCGGTCAGGGGCAGCTCCAAAACAAGGTCCGCGCCGCATTGGATCGCCATTTCCGCCCGAGCCTGAGCGGAGAAAAAGGCAGGCTCCCCCCGCTGGACAAAATTGCCGCTCATAACCGTGACAAAAGGGGTGTCCGCTCCCAAAAGCCGCCGGGTTTCAGCCAGATGAAAGAGATGTCCCTGGTGAAAAGGATTATATTCTGTAATTGTCCCGCAAACTAACATAAACTTTACCTAAAAAACAAATAAAATACAAAAAAATGGTTGTATAAAAGGATGGTTGGGTGTAAAATGAAAAGCACAGTACTATTTTACTATGCTGAAGGTGAAGATGCAAATAAGATTATAAAGGAGATTTTTAAAATGAATGTACTGGTAATCAATGCAGGCAGTTCTTCGCTGAAATATCAGCTGATCGACATGCCCAAGGCAAATGTCCTGGCAAAGGGCCTTTGCGAAAGAATCGGTATCGATGGACGTCTGAGTCATAAGCGTCCGGATGCGGAAACATATGAAGCAGACGTGGCCATGAAGGATCATGCAGATGCGATTAAGGCAGTGATCAACATCCTGACCGACAAGAAATACGGTGTAATCACAGATATGAAGGAAATCGATGCTGTGGGTCATCGTGTTGTACACGGCGGCGAGTATTTCTCCGATTCTGTTGTCATCACAGAGAAGGTTATGAAGGCTATTGAGGAGTGCGTACAGCTGGCGCCCCTGCACAACCCCCCGAACCTGATCGGCATCAACGCTTGTACCGAAGTCATGGGTCCGGATGTGCCGCAGGTCGCTGTATTCGATACCGCTTTCCATCAGACCATGCCGAAGTCCCACTATATGTACGCTCTGCCCTATGAGTATTATGAGAAGTACAAGATCCGTCGTTACGGCTTCCACGGTACCTCCCATAAGTATGTTGCAGAGCAGGCAGCAGAAATGCTGGGCAAGCCCATCGAGCAGCTCAAGCTGATCACCTGTCATCTGGGCAATGGTTCCTCTATCGCTGCCGTAGACGGCGGTAAGAGCTGTGATACTTCTATGGGCTTTACCCCTCTGGATGGTCTGCCCATGGGTACCCGTGCCGGCAACATCGACCCCGCTATCATCGAGTTTTTGTCAGAGCATGAGCATATGAGCGCTCATGATGTCATCAACGCTCTGAACAAGAATTCCGGTATGCTGGGTATTTCCGGCCTGTCCTCCGACTTCCGGGATCTGGACGCTGCTGCCGAGGCAGGCAACGAGAGAGCGATTCTGGCTAAGCAGATGTTTAACCTGTCTGTTAAGAAGATCATTGGTTCCTACATTGCAGAGATGGGCGGCGTAGACGCTATCATCTTTACCGCAGGTGTTGGTGAAAATGACCGCAGCGTTCGCTGGGATGTTTGTGAGCATATGGAATATCTGGGCATCAAGATCGACCCGGAGAAGAACAAGTATCGCGGCAAGCAGATGGATATCTCCATTGATTACGCTCGGGTTCGTGTTCTGGTTATCCCCACCAACGAAGAGCTGATGATTGCCAAGGACGTTGTACGTCTGGTAGGCAAAGAATAAAGCGGAAAATAAAGCGGAATAAGTATAAAAATGGTCATCTCTTTGGATGACCATTTTTTTATCGGGTCGCCTGCTCCCGGCGGAACAGGAAGGAAATAGACCAAAGCCCTGCCAGCCCCACAATGGTATAGACGATATGCCCCAAAACAGAGGCTTCTCCTCCCAGCAGGAAGGACAGCACATCAAAGCCGAAAATGCCGATGCAGCCCCAGTTCAAGGCGCCGATGATGATTAAAATCAGTACCAACTTATTCATTTGGATTACACTCCTTTACATTCTCTTTGCTTTATAGTGTGGCCGAATGGCAAAAATTTATGCATGCCGGAGAAAAATCGTGTATAATAGGAAGCAGAAAACAAAAAAAGGAGCATGCTTATGTTGGCAGATTTTCATATGCATACCAAATATTCCTATGATGCAGAGCCGGATTCCGTAGAGGCCACATGCCTTTCCGCCATCCAAAATGGCTTAAAGGTGATCGCTTTGGTGGATCACAAGGATTTTTTTCGTAAAAAAGAATGCGATCCCTTGGATATTGTGCCTCGTCAGGCGGATATCCGGGCGTGTCAGGAAAAATTTCAGGATCAGGTCGAGATCCTGTACAGTGTGGAGATTGGTCAGCCCTTTGCGTCCCCGGAGGAATCCGCCGCTTTTTTGCGGGAAAACCAGTTTGATTTTATTGTAGGGGCGGTTCACGCCATGCCCAATGATATAGATATCTATTTTTTGGATTATGACCATATGGATCAAGCCCAGTTTTTGCAGGATTATTTTGATGAAGTAGATAAAATGGTTCAATGGGGTAGATTTGATACCTTGGCTCATTTGGATTATCCCCTGCGGGTGATGAAGCGGGATTATAATCAGCCCACCTTTGCCGGTTATATGGACCGGGTGGAAAGGGTACTTCAAGAGTTGATCCGAAAGGACATCGCCCTGGAGATCAATACCAAGGGATTGTTTGGCTGGCAGAAAAGTCCGGGGCCGGAGAAATTTGTCCTGAAGCGTTACCGGGAGCTGGGAGGCAGGCTGCTGACTGTGGGAAGCGACTCCCACGCCGCAGCCACTGCCGGTCGGGGCATCGGGGAAGGAATGGCCTATGCCAAGGAAATGGGTTTTGAGAGCGTAACCGGCTTTCGGGATCATAAGCCCTATGAGATCGGATTATAAGGAGGAAGCGGCATGCGGGAAAGCAGAGAAAAGGCTTACGCTAAAATCAATCTGACCCTGGATGTGACCGGCCGCCGGGAGGACGGCTATCATCTGGTGAAGATGGTGATGCAGACCATCGGCCTGTACGATGAAGT
>CAZSBD010000153.1:0-3742 GCA_964605215.1 uncultured Oscillospiraceae bacterium
CAGCTCCAGCTTGTTTTCCTTATGGCTGTCGTAGTCCTTACGGAATACCATATGCACCAGATTCTGGTCATCATCCACAATGGGCAAAGCGTTCAGCTTATGATCCCAAATGATGTCATTGGCTTCCTTCAGAGTGGTACCCTTCTTGGCATAAACCAATTTATCAAAGGGAGTCATAAATTCGGAGACCTTGACGCTGGTATCCATCCGGCTGATACGGTAGTCACGGGAGGTAACGATACCGATGAGCTTGCCATTGGCGGTACCGTCTTCGGTAACAGCCACAGTGGAATGGCCTGTTTTTTTCTTCAGCTCCAGAATATCCTCCAGGGTCTGATCCGGCTTGATGTTGGAATCGCTGACAATGAAGCCGGCCTTATAGCTCTTGACCCGGGCAATCATAGCCGCTTCGCTTTCAATGGTCTGAGAGCCGTAGATGAAGGAAATGCCTCCTTCTTTTGCCAGGGCAATCGCCATCTTTTCGCCGGAAACAGACTGCATAATAGCAGATGTCATAGGGATGTTCATAGAGAGCGCCGGCTCCTCCCCCTTCTTATATTTCACAACCGGTGTACGCAGACTTACATTGGCGGGAATGCACTGGGAAGAAGAATATCCCGGTACCAGAAGATACTCACTGAATGTATGGGATGGTTCACTGAAATAGTACGCCATAATTCTTACTCCTTTCACTCTGACTTATATCGCAAAAATTTGTATATTGTTTTTATTATATCTTTTCCCTTATCAGAAGTAAACAGATTTTTTCGTTGAATTTTTGTCTATTTTTTTTGCCAAAATTGTGGATTTTCGCAGGAAATCCTTTCTAGGTTTCCTGAGTCAGATTTTCTCCTGTTTTTGGAAAATAAAAAGCTGCCGCAAAACGACAGCTTATGTTCTTTTAGGAATGGGCTGTTTCCGGCAGCGCTTCCTCTTGCTTCTCATCCGTGGTTACCAGCTTGCTGTAGACCAGCATCAAAGCAAAGTAAAAACCGGAGGTTACACTGAACAGCACATGGCCTGCCATCACCAGATAACCGGTGCAAAGGGCCAGGGACAGGAACACGCCCACAGTCATCAGATCCACACGGCGGAAGAACTTGAATACAAAGCCGAAGCCCAGCTTTAAGTACAGCCACAGCATTGCGATAGCGCCGAAGATGCCATAGTAGCAGATGACCTCAAACACATCCATCTCGATCACGAATTCCTGAGAGCCGCGGCCAATGCCGAAGACCTTGCCCACCACGCCGCTGGCCATGTATTGCTCCACCGCGTTGCGCAGCTTGTCCTGTCGGCCGCTCATAATGGCCGTAACCGTGCCATCCCGCTCTACCACCTGGCTGGTGGTGCCTAAAGATTCGCTGATATCTGTAAAGAGAGACTGGTTTGCAAGGCTGAGCGCTACCATCACAACGCCGGCGATCACCACGATCATCACGATGCGCTTAAAAGGAGCGCTGCCCTTTTTCATCAGCATCAGAATCACGCTGTAGGCCAGCAGCACACCCATGGTCACGCCGACGGACAAAAAGGCGGTCTTGGTGCCGATCAGGCACAGGCAAATACAGGTGAACGCGGAAGCCAGGGTATACAAAATCCGGCTTTTCCGGCTCAGCTCTTCCGGCCTACGGGACATAAAATAGCAGGTTGCCACAGGCAGCAGCAGCATAAAGATAGCGGTGATATCGTTGCCGGAATAGAAGTAACCCCGAGCGCCCCGGTAGCCAAAACGGTCGGCATAGGTAGTCAAACCGCCGCCATAGGAATAAGGGATCAAAATCGCCAAAGAAAGGGCGATCAAGGTGTAGCAGATCACATGGTTGATCTTTTGCAGCAGAGCCTTCTGATCCAGCTCACTGCGCTTAAAGAGCAGAGTATAAGCAAAGACCACGCCGATATTATAGCAAAACTTTGCAATGTACTGAACATCGGTAAACAGAGCCACAGAAGCATTGCTGAAAAACAGCTCGGATACCACGCTCATGACCCAGGCCACACCGATAGGCAGGGCGCATAAAATGGATTTTTTATCCCGCAGGCGGATGATATACAAAATAAACAGCACCAGCACGCACATCCGAAATACCAGGGTAGGCGTCATGGACAAGTTCGCCTGATCATAGATATAGCCGTAAGTCTCGTCCAAAAAATAAACATATAGACCGTTCAGTATATCCAAAATAGGATTAATGATCAGAAACATCCAGAAGAAGTTTTCCAGATTTTTCACTTTATTTTCCACTGTATCACATTCCTTTTTACGCATAAAATTCCTAAAAACTATTACTTATAGTAACACAGATACAGCGGACGGGCAAGGCATTTCCCATCATTTTTTCGCTTTTTCGTCCTCTTCCCCCAGGGTATGCCGCAGCTGGTCCACCAGCTCCGCCGCCTTGAAGCGCAAGGCGTATCGGGTGCCGTCCTGCTGAACAAAGGCGGCCTCCTCCTCCGTAAATCCCGTAAAGGCTTCTCTGGTGGCTGCCGACATGCACAAAGGGGGAAAGACCACGCACCACCAGTTGTGACCCCGGGCTGCCCCGATCTTCACCTTAAGACCGGTATAATCCCCCGCAGGCAGGGCAAAATTTTCATACACCTTAGAGGGATAATATTCCCGTTTCAGCTGGGCTGTCACCGGATAGTCATAGCCCTCCTGGCGAATCACCTGGCGGGCTGCCTCTTGGATCTCCTGCAAATGGGCCTGCAGAGCCTCCTGAGTTTCCTGCGTATCGGCGCACTCTGCCCCAATGTCCTGCGTCACCTCCAATACGGCGTCCCGCACCTGGAGCTTGAGAGCCTGATCCGCAGCTGTGTCCGAATTGGCGATGACATGCAGCCGCACCAGCTTGTCCGCCACCTGTGCTTGTGTCTGCCCAGCAGCGGCAAAATATGTAAAGGCCAAAAACAGGGTCAGGATCCCTGCCAGTTCCCATGCTTTTAATTTCATAAAAAACACCTCCGTCCTTTGCATTATGGACAAAGGTGATGGTCTTTATTCCATTTTAACGAATTTCTGTTAAAAAAACATCCCGATAGCTTTGAGACAGCATCTCTTTCGCTTGATATGCCGCCGCCTCCCGGCAGAATAATCCGTAAATTGTGGGGCCGCTGCCGCTCATAGCCGCACCGTCTGCGCCGGCCTCCAGCAACATATCCCGGATTTCCTTGATCTCCCCATGCTCCGCATCAATAAGCTCTTCCATCACGTTATACAGCCGATGGACAACGCCGTTATAATCTCCCTGAGCCAGAGCCTGACAAAGTCCGGCTGTGTCCGGCCGGCGGTTTAGCCTGCAGCTGTCGATTTTTTGATAAACTTCGGCCGTAGACACTGAAAAAGGAGGCTTGCACAAAACGACAAAGCATGGCATCATCGGGGGCAGGGCAGACAGCTTTTCTCCGATCCCTTCTGCAAGCTTGGTGCCGCCCCACAGGCAGTAGGGCACATCCGCCCCCAGCCTGAGGCCCAGCTCATCCAGCTTTTGAGGCGGCAGGTTTGTCCCTGTCAGCTCATTGAGCTGCCGCAGGACAGCGGCAGCATTCGTGCTGCCTCCAGCAAGTCCCGCTGCCACGGGAATGTTCTTCTTAATGCGAATCAACACGCCCTGCTCCGGCCGACCGATTTCCTGCAAAAAAACCTTGGCTGCTTTGACCGCCAGATTCCGGTCATCTGTCGGTAAAAAGGGAAGGCCGATCGCAAGCCGCACGCCCGGCTTTTCTTCCAGCCGCACCAGCA
>CAZSBD010000154.1:0-3717 GCA_964605215.1 uncultured Oscillospiraceae bacterium
GCAGCAGCGCCGCCATAGCCGACCAGCAAAACCTCTCGGTTTTTCAGCCGAATCTGATCTCGCTTGAGAGATTCCGCAAAGCCCAGGATGTCTGTATTATAACCTCGGCTTTGGCCGTTTGCAAAATGTACAGTATTCACACTGTTGAGGAAAGCGGCCTTTTCATCAATATGATCCAGTAGTTTGATAATATCCCGCTTATAGGGAATGGTGACATTGATCCCCTTGAGTTTGCGGGAGGCGATTTTAAATGCCTCTTCCAAATGCTCCGGCGGAATTTCCAGCGCTATGTATTCCGCCTGCTTGCCATAAGAGGCAAACAACTGGGCGTGAAGCTCCGGTGACATGGTATGGCCTAAAGGATAGCCAAATAGACCGTAGGTGTCCATCACAGGCTCCCAGGTCTTGAATTCTTCAAAGGTCAGAAGCATATCGATCAAACGTCTCCTTTCAAAGCAGATAAGGTGGGGAAGAAATCCGGATAGGAAATGGATACCACTTCCGGCTCAATAATTTCCGAGTCTCCCTGGGCTGCCAGAGCCAAAACGGCCATACTCATAGCCACCCGGTGATCCATATAGGTATCAAAGGTCGAACCGTGAGGCTGGACACCGCCGTGGATTATCATACCGTCCTCTGTCTCCTTAGCGTCCACGCCAGCTTTGCAAAGCTCTGTCACCATAGCGGCGATCCGGTTGGATTCCTTTACTTTCAGTTCAGCAGCATCGGCAATCATTGTCTCGCCCTGCGCAAAGGCAGCTGCCACAGCCAGTACAGGCAGTTCGTCAATGAGCCGAGGGATCAACTCGCCGCTGATAGTGGTGCCACGCAGAGCAGATGAGCGGACGGTGATATCGCAGACCGGCTCGGCGTCATCCTTTATGTTTGTCATAGTGATATCGCCGCCCATAGCCTGCAGTACATCCAAAATACCGGTACGGGTGGGATTGATGCCTACATTCTCAATAGTAATCTCAGAATTGGGAACGATCAAACCAGCCACCAGGAAAAATGCAGCGGAAGAAATATCGCCAGGAATATGAAAATTCATAGAATGCCAGGCTTTCGGCGGCTGTAAGGTAATTTCTTTATCATGGGATTGGATTTGGATTCCCAACTGACGGAACATTCGCTCAGTATGATCCCGGCTGACAACTGGTTCGATTACGGTTGTAGGAGTATCTGCATACAGGCCGGCCAGCAAAATGGAAGATTTCAGCTGAGCACTGGCTACCGGCAGGGCATAAGTAATTCCGTGAAGGGGAGAACCGTGGATCTCCAGCGGACAGAACTTATCATCTTTTCCGCGGATATTAGCGCCCATTTGGGTTAAGGGACGGATGACCCGGCCCATAGGCCGCTTTTGAATGGAAGCATCTCCGTTTAAGGTGCAGTCAAAGTGCTGACCGGATAAAAGGCCTGCCAAAAGTCTGGTAGTGGTGCCGGAATTTCCAGTATCCAGCAGTTCCTGGGGTTGCTTTAAGCCATGCTTGCCAACGCCGTGTACACAAACCTCTTCCGGCGTTACCTGAATCTCGACACCCATTTTATGGAAACAGGATATCGTAGAGAGACAGTCGTCTCCCATCAGAAAACCGGTAATATGAGAAATCCCGTCTGCCAGGGCGCTGAGCATAATGGAGCGATGGGAGATGGATTTATCACCCGGCACGGTGATGATACCCCGTAAGCCGGAGGATTTTGAAATATTCATAAGAAAACCTCCTGATTTAAGAAGATTGAGAAACCTGATAGCAGCCCAGCAGTTTGACGAAGGGAAGCTCTTCTATCAGCTGATACAGCATACAGCGGATGTTATCTTCCAACAGATTGCCGGAAAAATCCACATAAAACCGATAGGTCCAAGGCATATCCACCTGCGGACGGGAATGGATCTCTGTCAGGTTGGATTCATAATCGGAAAAAATAGATAAGGTCGAGGACAAAGAACCACAAACGTGAGGAATGGTAAATACCATGCTAATCCGATCATCTGTCTTTTCTGCTGTTAGCTTGCGGGAAATGGCAATAAAACGGGTCTGGTTAAACTTACAGTCGTTGATGTTTTCCTGTAAAATTTCTAGGCCATACATTTCGGCGGCTTCCGGAGAACAGATGGCTGCATAGGCAGGATTTTTTTCCTTGCTTACAAAATCCGCAGCTACCGCAGTGTTGCTGGTTCGGTTGGCGTGGAAGCTATGATCATCAATATATTGACTGCATTGACCGAGAGCTTGGGGATGGGAATAAACCTCATGGATTTGCGTAAACACAGTACCGGGTACACCGGCCAGACAGTGACGAATACGGCAAACATGAGAGCGGTTGATGTACAGATTATATTTAACCAGCAGATCATAGACTTCATTAATTGTGCCTGCCGTGGAGTTTTCCACAGGGACAATTCCTACATCTGCCTGCTTTTCAGCCACTTTGCGGAACACATCCTCAAAGGTTCCGGCATATTCATATTGAGCGCGGGGATAAAGGATACGGGCAGCACGATGCTGATAGGAAGCGGGTAAACCCTGATAACAGACAATGGCGGGATTGTCGTCCCGGAGATAGGATTCAATTTGCAATTTTTCTGGCTGCTTCCGCAAAACCTCTTCATATTGATGTTTACGGCTGACGCGAATGGTAGATTTTAAAACGGAGGAGAAATTGGGCCGAATATTTTCCGGTAGATTCTGGACCATCGTGTCCAAAAGCTCTTGTTCTCGATCCGCCTTTAAAATTTTGTCACCGCTTTGAATTTTATAATGGGCAACTTCTTCTGCCAAAGACATCCGTTTGAGAAATAACTCTTTGATTTGATAATCGGTTGCTGTAATGTCCTTTCGGATTTCATTCAGATCTCGCATAACCATTGGCCTCCAACATTAAATCTGCGATGGCGACTGCACATGCAGCTTCCAGAACCGGAGCTGCTCGTGTGACGATGCAGGGATCATGCCGGCCTTCAATGACCAGGCTGTCTATTTCGCCTTTCTTTATATTCAGAGTTTGCTGCGCTTTGCTGATGGAAGGAGTGGGTTTGATAGCTGCCCGCAAAATAATAGGCATCGAATTGGTAATACCGCCTAAAATGCCGCCGTTGTTGTTGGTGTCTGTGCGGATTTTTCCCGCTTCCAGAACCAGACGATCATTTGCTGCGCTGCCATGCATAGCAGAAATAGCAAAACCTGTGCCGAATTCCACACCCTTGACCGCAGGCACGTTAAAAATCAGAGAAGCCAGACGGCTTTCCGCAGTATCCATCATAGGGCTGCCAATGCCGGCAGGAACGCCAATTACTGCGCATTCGATAATGCCGCCTACGGAATCGCAGGCTAACCGCGCATCTTCAATAACAGAAAGCATATATTCCTGCGCCTTGGGATTAATGACCGGGTAATCCTGCTCCCGCAAAGCCAAAAGCTGTGCCTTCGTGATGTTGGTATCATCAAAGGGGGTATCCTGGATTTGCTGGATAGACTGGATATGGGAGCCTACGATGATATCCAGCGTCTTTAGATACAGCTTGCACAAAGCGCCGCAGAAGGTGAGAGGAGCCGTGAGTCGGCCGGAGAAGTGGCCGCCGCCCCGAGGATCGTTAAAACCTTGATATCGGACAGAGCCGGTGTAATCTGCATGACCCGGACGAGGAGTTTCAGAAAAATTCTTGTAATCGCCGGAGCGGGTATCTGTATTTTCAATTACAGCGCAAATAGGAGT
>CAZSBD010000155.1:0-3675 GCA_964605215.1 uncultured Oscillospiraceae bacterium
AAGGATATTTTCATCTTTTCTGCTGATATTGTTTTAACCGAAAATTTTTCGTTCCCCATATTTTTCTCCAACTCTCTTAAGATTTTATATATGATTTTGAAATTATCCATAAATCTTCATTCCTCGCTTTCTTGATTTTATGCTGAAATTTGTGTCCCCCTGTGAGGAGCAGTTATCAAAAAAGGTAGGGTCTTATAGCCCTACCTCCTGATTTTTTGTGTTATTTTCAAAGATGTGTTTTATTTCTTTCAAAGAAGACTCCATAAAAGGCAACTTTTTATCTTCTCCCAGTCAAATAAAATTCAATAGTATCAAAATCTTTATACGCATTAAATTGTTTCGAAATTGTTTTTCCGGGTTTTAATTCAAAATCATCATCTGTAAAATATGAAGAATCATAATCAACCAATTCTCCCGATTTGAAAAATAGTGCATATCCTTCAACAAACTCTGCTGCCTTTTCTCCGTTATTTGTAACTTGAAAAACTGCTCCACCATCAATGTCATTCTGTATATATGACAAATCTTGGATAACGGAATCGTAATATTTACTTTTTGAATCATTCAATGTTGTATCATAATGGTCTATGTCTGCGTCTGTATCGAACGCTTCGTATAAAACAGAAGTGCATCCCGCCCCCAAAGCATCAAATGAACCATCTGCCACTGCAACCATAGTTCCGTCCTTGGAATAAGCTAAAGAAGATGTGGAAACATCAACCGTTTCACTCGAATTGTTTTTGACAACAATAAAATGCCTTGTATACCAGCCGATTCCGTCCGGCAGAGTATATTCCGCCAAAACTTCGACATTTATTTCACTTGCTACAGCGTCTTTTTCTGTAGATTTTTCACTGCTTGCCACTGTGCTTCCTACTATTTGCGTCTCTTTTTTGTCTCCGTTGCTTAGTGCAATTACTCCGATTATGGCAACGCAAATGGTCACTATTATGGCAAACCACGAGCCAACGTGTTTCTTTGTTTTGTCATTTGTTCCCAAATCAACCAACGCTAAAATAAACGCTATTGGCAAAGTAAAGGTGAATATCGTTAAAACGCAAGCCCAAACTGAAAGTGTAGAGTTTTTCTTTGGCTGAGTTGATTGCGCCAAAGCATCTAAATTTACTTTTTGCCTGCAATTGTCGCAATATGCAAATCTATTGTATACAGCCACTCCTCCGTTTAAACCGACTTGCTCCATTCCTTCTCTCATTTCATTTCCGCACATTTTACATTTCATAGACAAATTTCCTCCTCGCGTATAATAAAATTATTTTACCACACGCGAGAAATTTTTTCCACTAAAATGTGTAAGCTGACCTGCCTGTTCTCTTATAGTATTGCTGCGCCTCATCCCTTGTGAGTTTAAAAAGCTTCTTTGCATCTCCTTCAAGAGAAATAATTACATTTGAGCCAAATCCTCCGGAGTTTTGAATTGCTCTCATCATTCCTCGATATGCCGCTTCTTCCACACCAGCAGCTATTCCTGTTTCGATCTGATCATTGTTTGCAACATAAGATGTTCCGTCGTCAAACCGTCCAAAATATTCACCCTTGGACGCTCTGAACCATCCATCTTCCGGCAACCCTCCTGATGCATATGCTCCGATTTTAATGCTAGGAAGCTTGATATTTGTTCCGATCCTCCCGACTATTCCCCCTGTCGCGCTTCCGCCAAATAAATTATTGAATGAGTTTACGAAGCTCTGTGCTGATTTTAGCAGCCCATTCAGCATTTCAAGCACAGTATTTATCAAGCTTTTCACAGCAGTTGGAACGCCGGAAAGAACTCCTTCCCAATTTTTTTCAGAAAACAATGTCCGTACATTTTGCACAAATCCCTTTAATTCTCCAATTGAATTTATTTTTCCAAATGATAGTTTGCTAAGTAAACCTGAAACAAAATTATTAATGCTGCTGCGCGCGCTCTCAAAAAAATTTTCCGCCTTGCTTTTCGCCCACTCCAAATCTTCTGCGCTCCCACCTGCAAAAGCTGAAATGATATCTCCTAATTCCCCAAATTTTGCTCCGTACTCATCCATTCCAGCCACCGAGAACAAACTGTCTATAGATTTTCCCCCTATATTAACGAGCGGGGCTGTTATTTGTGCCATTGTTCGTTTAAAGATCTCTAGATCTCCAAAGAAGTCGTTGAGTGCCCTCGAAAAACTATATTCGCTATCTCCAAACCATTCAAAATTCAAATAATATTCTTTATCTTTTGGGAACAAGGCCGCTCCGATAGATTTGCCAACGTCAAATCCAATCACCCATGTAACAGCAGCTATCATTATCGTAGGGACAAAGCCTAAACTTTTTCCGAACAGTGTTGCAGATAGCGATGACGTAATTTTCCCCAAAATGGTAGAACCTATTCCTGTAAATTTCAAAAGTGCAATCGCTGATATTATTATCGTTTCAATTGGTGCTGCATCAAATTCTCCTTTCCATAGCTCAATAGATGCTTCGATTGCCTGCCATATCAAATCGCCTATTGATAAAAAAACTTCTATCCAATTTATCCCAGCAAAGAACTCTCCGATTTTTTGGCCGATACCATACCAATCCACTTTGTCAATGGCATCTGCGAAGAAGTTAAAGATACTGGTCACAAGTGCGGAAGTATCTTTCCCGGCTTGGAAGAAATCACCTACTGCAAAATCCTGAATGATTTTCTTGATTGGCTCAAACGCTTTCTCGATCTTATCAGCCATTTCCTGCGCACGGTTTTCCATGTTCGCAAATGCTTCATCCCATGCTGCCTGATACTCTGACAAGGCATCTTCAAAAGCCGAATCCAGCAGTCCGCTTGTTAATCCATTCCCGGTGTCTGTTCCGCTATCAGAATTATCCTGTGTTGCAATAACGTTTAATTCATCAAAACCACGGATGCTTTTTTTGAGTTCATTTGCCGCATCCGCCGCATCACTTAAGCTACTTGTCAAATCGTCCGTATCTTCGATAAGATCACTGTAATCTGTACTTCCTATGGAGCTTGATATTCCGCTCAAATCAATGCCAATGAGATTCCCAATCCATGAAAACAGTCTCTGCAAAGCAATTATCAAGGCATTTATATATGGCAATACTTTTTGAACTATCGGCAGGAACAGGTTTCCGATGGTCCTTGCCAAGTTCTGAAAGTTTGCAGTAATCAGCCTTAACTGGTTCGCCGGTTGGTTTATCGTATCAGCTAAATCTCCCCATGCGTACCTTGTACTGTCAAGCAGGATAATTGTCCTTAAAAGTACTTTATCATTCTGGTTCAGCGCGCTTACATTGGCTTCAATTCCAAGTTCCGTCAATTTCTGCTGTAAGTTCACGTTACGGATATTTACACCATATTTATCCCATGTACGGCTCATTCCAGCCATACCAGATGCCATATCATTCCATACATCTTCAAGGTCCAGATTCTTAACAGATGCTAAGTCAGCTCCGATTTCTGTTAAAGCCTGTGACAGTTTAAGCGAAGTTTCTGATGCCGCGCCCATTGACGAAGCCATCTGTCCGAACATTGCCTGATAATTCATAAGCTGGCTCGGGTCAAGCCCTAAGCTTGGCATACCTGTTGCTTCAAGCGTTCCATTGTCGGTAACGGAAAATCCGGTCATTTGTGAAGTCAGTTCTTTTGCGCGTTCAACAAACGAAGCGGCGTATTCTTCTGCGCTTGAA
>CAZSBD010000156.1:0-3667 GCA_964605215.1 uncultured Oscillospiraceae bacterium
CACAGAAGAATTATTACGCATTTATTGGCACAAATTCAGTGCGTGGCAGCGAAGGGATCTATTCCATTCGTATCAATGCTGAAACCCTGAGGCCCACAGTGGTCGCGGCTCGGCAGGAATATAATGTCGGCGCGATCAAGCTTCCTGATCCCGACAAATATCTTTATGCCGGCTGCGAAGGTATGACCTTCCGGGGTAAGGCGGATGCGGGCATCGCCGCCTACAAGGTGATGCCCGACGGCACACTGGAGGATAACGGTTATGCCTACGCCCACGGCCAGCGGGTCTGTGCCATTGACACAGATGACCGGTTCTCACAAGCATACACCGCAAGTTTTTTCAACGGAACGGTATCCATCTGCAGCATCGACGATGATGGACGGCTCAGTCCAGCGAGAAAAGTGGTAGAATCGCTGGATAATCCTGGGTTTCCTTCCTTTATGCCTAAGGGCCTGCACTGTGTACGGGCCATCGGTGATGATTACTTTGGAGTGATTTCCATTGTGGAAGGGGCCTTTATTGTATATTCTGCAAAGGACGGTAGCCGGATTGCCCAATATGTGTTCCCGGATAAAGCCATGATTCGCTGGCTGGAAACCTGCGGCCAGTATATATATGTTCTGCTGCAATCTCCGGGAGACATATATGTGTTCCGAAATGATCTGAAACAGGCCGGTGCCATTCCGTTGATTCAGGTGATCTCTATACTTCCTCAAGGCGTGGAGAGCCGATATGACTCCACCACGATTCATGCCACGCCGGACGGAAGCGTTATTATGGCGGCCTCACGGGCAGAAAATTCCCTGACGTTGTTTAAAGTGCTGGAAGACGGAATACTAAAACTGAAAAATGTGGTAAAGCTGCCAGGAAAAACCCCACGGGATTTCAATATCTCCAAGGATGGAAGAATTGTGGTGGCCGCCTGTCAGAAGTCGGATGAGGTCTGTGTACTGGAGATAGACTACGAAAATTATGATCTGATCTATCGGGAAGGGTGCAAGGCATCCGTACCCTCCCCCGCCGCTGTCGCCGTGTCCGGACTGATGTGAGAAAGTGGAGGAATATACGATGCGCGAAGATATGACTGCGATTCTGAAAAGACTCGAGGCTTTGGAGCGGCGGGCTATGGTACAGGATGCCGTATTGGAGATCGAGCGTCTGATGTCCCGTCATCAGTTCTACTATGCCGCCGGATACGGCGAGAAAATCACAGATGAGTTATGGTTGCTGGATGACGAAAGCTGTGTAGAATACGGCGCTTCCGGTCGCTATAAAGAGCCGCTGAATGTCCGCTCCTTCTATTATGACAGACGGCAGGCGGGTAAGCTGTCCGTTTTTGCTCTGACCACCAGATTGATCGAGGTTGACCTAGAGGCCCGGCATGCCAGGGGTTGTTGGATTGCCCTAGGCGCGGAAAGCGATGCCGGCGATCTCGGCCCCAATCCCATCAAAGAGAAGGAGCAGCGCAGGTTTCTGATGACCTCTGTCACTGAGGATGGCAAGCGCTACCGTGCCGAATGGCTGTGGCAGCAGTACTGTGTTGATTTTGTTCACACGGAGGATGGGTGGAAAATCCATAACTTTCACGCCGGAGAATTCTTCCGCTGTCCCTTTGACCGAGACTGGGTCGTATTTTCCAAGGAGCGTATGGTAACAGATGGTATGTGGCTGGAAGCTGAATTTGACGCCGATTTGGAATTTCCTCACGGCGAACATATGCCTTCCAAACCCAGCACCTTTCATTGGCAGTACACAGTAGACACCAAGCCGGAGATTTTTCCTGCGCTGATCGATGCGGGCATGGAGACAAAAAATGATTGAGAGAAACTGCGAAATCGCCGTGGTAGGCGGCGGCGGCAGCGGACTGACTGCTGCAGTACGAGCGGCCCAACTATCCAGACAGACAATCGTCGTACTTGAGAAGTCCAGTGTGACCGGCGGCGGCATGGTGATGGCCTCCACTATGCGCACCTTCCGCAGCAAATGGCAAAAGGATCGGGCGCTTCCCGATGTGACAGACGCCTTCCTGCGCAAGGCAATGGATAACACCTACTGGCGGTTGGACCCCAAATTAGTGGGCAACGCAATTTTGGCCACCGGTCAGTTTTTTGACTGGTTCTGCGAACTGGCCGGGGAAGAAATAAGCAAACAATTTCGCATTGGCCGGTATGTATTTGACGATGAGACTGGTCCCTTGGGTCCACAGATGGGTGGCCCTGGCGGTGTGACTGGCAGCGGACGGCTGTTTATGGATACGCTACGAAAAAAATGCGGAGAATTTGGTATAGAGATTCTGACCCGCCACAGGGTCAAAGACTGTGAGATCACCAATGGGAAAATTACCGCGCTGATTGCGGACAGCCCCGAAGGGGAAGTCAGGGTATCCTGCGACACTTGTATTCTGTCGATTGGAAGTTGGATTAACAACACAAAAATGATGGCAGAGATTTGCCCACAATTTCTGGAGGCCAGAAAATACATGAAGCCCAGTGCCCATATGAATCCCAATTACACTGGAGACGGCCTGAAAATTGCGAAAAAACTGGATGCAATGATGGATAAACGTAATTACACCCTTCGAACGATGGGACCGATGGTCATAAGCAAGAGCGGCGTCATGTCTTTTATGACCAACTCCCCTTACTCGCTGGCAATCAACACTAGCGGCAAGCGGTATATCTGTGAGCCCTCCCAGGTTCGAAATGGAGTATTTAACTCCGGGATGATGATGCTGGAGCAGCCTAAGGGATACGTTTACATTCTTTTTGACACCAATAATCTGGCGGCGGCTATTCGGGACAACAATGAAAATCCTGTTCCGGGAATTCCCGGTTTAGACGGAATGCCTACGCTACCCGACACACTAGAGGCCGCCTTTGACGATGTGGAGGCCGTCCTAGGCAATGAACCAAATATTTGGCGGGCAGACTCTCTGGAGACGCTATCAGCACAAATGGGAGTGGATCCCAAGGCGCTGAAGCAAACCGTAGAGGAATACAACCGGGATTGCAGCGCTGGCTTCGACAGCGTGTGCTTTAAGGATCATAAATATATGGTGCCGTGCTGTAGAGCTCCGTTTTATGCGGTCCAGGCCCAACTAGGCACCGATGGTGCATTTGGCGGCATCCAAGTTAACGGTAATATGCAGGCATATCGTGCCGACGGTTCCCTAATTGATAAGCTGTATGTAACCGGGGATTTTGCCTCCGGTCGGTTCATCAATCTTGCTGGAGTCAAAGTACAGATCCTAAATGATATGTCCTGGGCACTGGCCAGCGGATTCCTGGCAGGAACCAATGCCGCAGAGGCAAACCGATGAAGCCCCAAGGGAAAGAAGGTACACTATGGCATTAAAATATGAGGCTTTGCTGAGCCCGATCTGTATTCGCAATACCATCCTGCGCAACCGGATGCTCTCTACCCCTTCGACCCCCCATTTCCTTCAGGGGACAGAGCGTTCGCCTGGAGAGAAGGTTATTTCTCATTTTGCCAATCGGGCCAGAAACGGCGCAGCAGCGGTAAGCATCAACCACTTCCATCCGGATGCTTTCCCCTCTCAGGGCCGAGTAATCGACGATGTGCCGGGACACTTCAACCTGTTTGACCTGGATGATTACAGCGCTCAGACCTACCTTTGCCAATTGATCGATGCAATCCACTTCTATGG
>CAZSBD010000157.1:0-3652 GCA_964605215.1 uncultured Oscillospiraceae bacterium
AGGGGAAGGATAACAGACCCAATAAGAAAAACAACAGAATTTGTGTCAAACCAGTGACACCATCAAAAAAATGAACCAAAGATTTTTTATTATGCAGCCGCATATTACCCAAGATAATACCCGTGATGTAAGCGCTTAGGTAGCCGTTGCCGCCGATTGTCAGAGCGCCGGCATAAGAAACCAAGGCGATACTGAATACGAAGATGGAGTCAAATCCATCTGTCATAAAATTGTGCTTGGTCAGCACAAACCAAGCGACCAAAGCGATGATAATACCAAAAATCACGCCGTAAACAATCTGGGCAAAGATCATATACACCATAGAGCCGCCATCTGCCTGGCCACTCATAAAGGTGAGGACAATCACGGTGAGCATGTTAGAGCAAGGGTCGTTACTGCCGCTTTCCACCTCCAAAAGGGAAGCCGTGTTATATTTCAGGTTCAGGTGCTTGGAACGCAGAATGGAAAAGACGGAAGCTGCATCCGTCGAACTGACCACAGATCCGATAAGCAGACTCTCCCAAAAATCAAAATGCAAAAAATAGAAACAAAAAAGGCCTGTAATGGCCGCTGTCAAAATAACGCCTGCCGTGGAAAGCAGAACAGATTTAACGGCAATGGGCTTGGCCCGGTTCCAGTTCGTGCCAAAACCACCGTAAAACATAATATAAATCAAGGCAATGGAACAAATTTGCTCTGCCATACCATAATTATCAAACCTGATTTTGAAAATACCGTCCGAACCGAAAAGCATTCCCAGAAAAATAAAAGCCAGCAAAGTTGGTACGCCGAATTTGCTGGAAACTCTGCTGCATAATAAACATAATAAAATAATGATCGCTGTAGCTAAAAGATATCCTGACATGCCATCCTCCTTTTGTCTGCCGCAAGATTTCTATATTCGCCCGCAAAACGGGAAATATGAGACTGTCGAAAAGAGCGTCAAAAAAAGTTACATACACGCCGCAACTTTTTTGGATATCTCAATATGCGCTTCGCGCAAAAGACTTTGTCGACAAGCTGAAATATTTTTATTTATATTATTTTATCATAGGTTTATGCATTTTTCTACTGCTTTTCGGCATGTACAAATTTTTCATAAAACTGCCAGGCCCCCAAAAAACTGGCAGTTTTTGTGCAAAAAATTGTTCTTTTTTGCGATGTAAAATTATTCTGCCGCCCGCAGCCGTTCCACAATACTTTGCCGTTCCACACTGCTTTGCTCATCTGACAGCAGCCGGTAGATGAGACACAATATATCAAATTAAAATAATCCTTTTCCCGTGACAATAGAGTCATCCTACGATATACTATAAGAAAATAATTTGCAGGAGGATTTTATGGAAAATCAAGACTGGAAAAACAAAGAATATTCCCACTTTTCCCATAAAACATGTGAGTTCTATCCCTGTCATCCCGGAGCTGATCCGAAACACTTCAACTGCCTGTTTTGTTATTGTCCCCTTTATGTTCTGGGTGACCAGTGCGGCGGCAATTTTACCAATCTGCCCAGCGGTTATAAGGATTGCAGTGCCTGTCTGTTTCCCCATCAACCAGAAAATTACGGCTTGATTATCAGCCGTTATGGAGACATTATGGCGGCTATGGCTAAACTTCAGGAAAAAGGTACAAAAGAATAGCGGAGAATGTCTGCCGCAAAACGGCAGACATTCTCTTTTTCCTATGCGTAAACTATGATTTATTTTTCGGTTGATATATTATTTCTGAGTGCTATTTTTATTGTCAATAGAAATAATAAAAACGGAGGTTTACAATAAACCGAACAAAAAACATAGTTTTGATGGCTCTTTTCGCTGCTTTGACTGCTGCAGGAGCTTTTATTCGCATTCCCATTCCAGTTTGCCCTTTACCCTACAGTTTTTATTCACCATGTTGGCCGGGCTGTTGCTGAGCGGCAAACGGGGCGCATGCAGCGTTCTTTGCTATCTCTGTATTGGCCTGATGGGCGTTCCGGTCTTTACCAACGGCTGCGGCCCTTCCTATGTTTTGCAGCTTACCTTCGGCTACTTAATCGGGTTTTGCGCAGCCTCCTATGTCACCGGCACTGGGAGGGACATTTGCAAGACCTATGTTACTGCTCTAATCCTTAAAAAGCTCCATCATGCGGGAAAAAGGCCGCCTATTACAAAGCAGCTATAAGTGACAATACCCGGCAGGCAGGCGGCAGTCTGATCCCCGAAGATGCCGCTTATGTTCAAAAAATTTCCGGCATCCCCATAATCGCCTGTGTACAGGAAGGTGACCGGGAACTATCCATTACTGCTCCAGCTCTCATCAAACTTTTGGAGGAATGGAGGGAAATTTTATGATCTGGTATCCCTATGCGCAAATGGAAACCATGGCTCCACCCGTTAAAATTCAGGATGCCAAAGGTATCCATCTTTACACGGAGGACAAAGATCTGATCGACTCCGTTTCCTCCTGGTGGAGCGTCATCCATGGTTACCATCATCCTATGCTGGATGAGGCCATCCGTTCCCAGCTGGATCATTTTGCCCATGTGATGCTGGGCGGTCTGACCTATGAACTGATGGAGCAGCTCTCTCAAAAGCTGGAGGCGTAGCTGCTCGGTGATCTGAATTACTGTTTCTTTTCGGATTCCGGCAGCGTAGCGGTAGAGGTGGCCTTGAAAACGGCCCTTCAATACAATACCAACCGAGGCAGCAAACGAAATACCGTTCTAGCCTTGACTCATGCCTATCACGGAGATACCTTTAAAACTATGGAAGCGGGAGATGATGAGGATTATCACTTCGCCTTTGGGGAAAAGAAGGACGTTATCCATATTCCCACGAAGATCCCCGCTTTGGAGCAAGCTTTCCAGAATTACGGAGAAAAGCTGACATGCTTTCTGGCGGAACCCCTCCTCCAGGGAGCCGGCGGCATGTGAATGTATGATATTTCCTTTTTAAAGCGAACCCGTGAGCTTTGCGATGCTTACGATATGCTTCTGATCTTCGATGAAGTTTGCTACCGGCTTTGGCCTGCAGCGTAGCACTCAAATCCATTGAGCTGTTTGAAAGCGGTCACTATTTAGATAAGATCCGGCATATTGAAGCCGTCACCCGCCGGGAACTGGCAGACTTCACCGATCCTCGGGTCAAAGAAGTACGCATTATGGGCGGATGTGTATGCCTGGAGGTTTATGATTCCAAAGATCTGCAGGGCTTCCAGTAATTTGCCTATGACCGGGGGATATTCAGCCGGCCCTTTTTAAATTACATGTATGCTATGGTTCCCTACATCATCCGGTATGAAGAACTGATTCAGGTCTTGGACACGATAAATGCCTGGTTCCGGCGATAAAAAAGAGACTGTCGAATTATTTGTGCATCAAAAGATACTTATTCTATCATTTTATAATATTTTTTATGCCAGTAAAAGCTATTAAACTAATGAAAAATGTACTTTTCTTGAATTGTATATGATTCTGTTTTGGTGCTCATAAACACCAAATAAACACCAAGCAAACACCAAAAAACAAAGCTACAGCGCACGACAAAACAAAAGGACAGTCTGTTAAACTGTCCTTGTTGATTATTTTTCAATATCGGCTGTATATCTGACCTCTGTTTCCAGCATCTACTACACAGACTACCAGTTGACCATCATCCACAGTATAAATAATGCG
>CAZSBD010000158.1:0-3603 GCA_964605215.1 uncultured Oscillospiraceae bacterium
TGTTTTTGGGTATAAATTAGTTGGCATGTATCAGTATGATGAAAATTTCGACAGTGAAGACCTGCATCAGGAGATTATTAACAGCAGTAAGCCAGTAGATAATATTATGCTTTTTGGAGTGGATGCCGATGATAATGGCACCCGTCGTTCAGATGCTATGATGGTGATGTCCTTGGATTATAAGGAACATAAGATCAAGCTCATTTCATTGATGCGGGACAGCTATGTGGATATTCCCGGCCACGGCATGGACAAGCTGACCCATGCCTATTCTTATGGCGGTCCGGAGCTTGCTATTGCCACCATCAATGAAAATTTCGGTTTGGATATTTCCGAGTATGCAACGGTAGATTTCCAGCAGATGGCAGCCATTATTGACGCTGTAGGCGGCGTGGAAATTGATGTTTCCGAGGCAGAGCGGCAGGAAACCAATAAATACATTGGCGAATATGGCCGTACATATGGAATTGATGTGCAGGACATTGAAGAAGCCGGGCTCCAGACCTTGGACGGCGTACAAGCGATGACCTATGGCCGAATTCGGAAAAATGGCACCGGTGACGACTGGGGCCGAGTAGAACGTCAGTCCATTGTGTTGGAGGCGATTTTTGATAAACTGAAAAGCGCGTCTCCAGTGACGCTGTATCATACGATGGAAGCGATTTTGCCCAATGTGACATCCTCCATCTCCAAGGCTGAGGTTGGAGGCATCGCAAGAAATTTCCTATTCCATATAGGAAAACCCTCCATGGAGCATACCCGGATTCCAGTGGACGGGGAATGGGAAGGCAAAAAGATTGGCGGCGTATACTATACCGTATTTGATATTGGTGACGCGGCGGATACAATTTATGATTATATTTACAAAGACCTGATGCCAGAAAGCACAGAGCAAGAATAAAAAACCTGATGCAGTTTATAGTCTGCATCAGTTTTTTTATGCAGAAAGACTTGACAGCAATAAAAAATGGAGTTATATTCGGCGATATATTGCATATCGCTAAATGCAAAACTTTGAAATTTGAGGTGATTTTATGCCAATTCCTTCTAAAAGAATGCAGGAGCCAAAGCTGTCCGCTAAGGAACGAATCTATCGTACTTTAAAACAGTGGATCGTTGATGGTACTTTGCTGGAAAATGAAAAACTGGTAGATAGTGAAATTGCTGCTTATTTTGGAACCAGTCGAACCCCGGTACGGGAAGCGTTGCAAATGCTGGATACCCAAAAGCTGGTGATTACAGTTCCTGGAAAGACCACAGTGGTGGCGCCGCTGGAGCGGGAGAATATTCGCAAATGGTATGAATTGACTGCTTATTTGAAGTGCTGCTGCGCTGTCACGGTTTCCCGTCATATCACGGAGGAGCAAGAAAAGCAGCTACATCTTCTTTCCGCAGCTTTTGCACAAAAGGTGAGCCAATGGAAAGCTGGGGAAAAGGATTCCGCCAGCCTGCTGAAAGCAGATATTGCCTTTCATCAATTTTTGGTGGAGATTGCGGAAAATGACATGGCACGATAGTTTATTGAAACCATGCGAACCCATATTCTGCGGATCGAATACCGTTATTTTTCCATTTCTGGCAGTCCGCATCAGTCTATGGAGGAGCATGAGGAGCTGATTACTTATTTGGTTCAAGGAGATGAGGAAAAGATTCGTCAGCTGATATTGGGTCATTGGGATAAGAGCATTGCAGAACTGGAGAGGCATTTGTTCATTGTGGGTTTTCAGTTGGGGAAATTTCGGCTGCGGGAGCTTCTTGCCAGCCGGGAGTGTTATGTGCTGGCGGCGGTGCGGCTTTTGGTCTTGCCCTTAGTTTTGGTTATAGCCAGTCATTTTCTTTTTGCCGGGCTGACTCTGTTTCTAAAAATTGTGATTTTGGAATACGCGATGCCGGCCGCCACCTGTGGTGTAATTTTGGTACAGAAATATGGCGGGGATATCCGTTATATGTCCCGTGGCGTAGTTATGACCACTCTGTTTTCCATTGTGACGATCCCACTGATGGTAATCGTTATGGAAGCCATTTGAATGTTTGTTTTTTAAGGTCCTCTTACGGTTTTATGCTGAAGGGGACTTTTCCAATTTATGTATACAGTCAGTTTTCGTTCAAAAAAGATGAATTTTGTGGTACGATATATATAGAAAAGTGTCCTGCGCGGCAGGTTGGGATTTTGCAAAAAAAGGAGGCGGCATATGGCTTTAACGATTCGGGAGGCACTGAAATTCGGCGGTTTGTTTGGTTCCGTCGTGGTAGCGGGAGAAAAGGGATTGGATCGGCCTATTGAAAGCATTAGCGTGCTGGAAGTAGCAGAGGAGAAAATTTCTCGCTGGGTAGAACATAATCAGCTGTACATTACGTCCTTTTACGCCATTTGGGATAATGTAGATCAGCAAAAGCTGGTGATCCGCACCCTGATCGACAGTGGCTGCTGCGGGCTGGTTTTGTGTTATGTAGGGATGTGGGTGCAGGAGGTTGACAAGGATATTATTCGGCTGTGCGACGAAGCAAATTTTCCCCTTATTCAGGCTCGGACCAATGTTTCTTATATTGAAATCTTAAATCCCATTATTAATCTTTTATACGAGGAAAATACACAGGTATCTGCGTCAAAGGATTATTCCACCATCCGCAATGATTTTCTAGGACTGATTATCAATGAAGAAAACACCGACGAGGTGTTTCGGCAGATGAATGAGCGGCTGCACAAGCAGATCTCTTATTACGATGTTTATGGGAAAAAGATATTTTCTGACCGTTCAGAAGAAGAGGTTTGGGAGGAGGAAGAATACCTAAAAGAAAATTTTGAGCATATACTGTACGCCTGCAGCCAGCGGGGCTATGTTCGAGAAGATATTTTTGGGAAGAAAAAACTGATTGTTCTCATCCGCTCACAAAAAAATTTATTTGGTCTGTTTATCACAGACTGTAGTTCGGAGGAGGATCGGGAAACGGAAAGCAGCTTTATTGATCCGTTAATCGTATCCAGCGCCCTTTTGCTGCGGCGGCGGAACCGGATCACGGATTTTGAGGAAAAGGCGATACAGGAATATGTAGCCGATCTTTTGGTATGGAATTTTCCCTCCAATGAAACGGCTCTAAGCCGTGGCCGGGAGATTGGATTGACCATCGAAGACAAAAATTACGCTGTCCTCATCAATATCAATTCCATCCAGCGTTTGTCCAATCCTAAGACACAGCAGGATATGCAGGACTACATCAAGCGGGTGCTGCTCACTCGGATCGAGACCTTTCTCAAATCCTATGATGCCCGTAACTGGCTGGCTTTCCGAAGCGATACCATCATTTTGTTTTTAAGCGGTTCGGGCCATGGGATGGATTTGACGGATTTCGGTTATCGTCTGCTGTCCTTTTTTGAAAATAAGCATAATTTGTCGATTTCTGTAGGCGTAAGCAATTATTTTCGCGAGTTCACCCAACTGCCGGATGCTTATTATCAGGCTTTCCAAGCGGCGACTGTAGGCCGCGAGCATTATGGGGAGAACAAAGTGGTTTTCTACGATCAGGTTTGGTTTTTCCAAAAGCTGCGGCAAATGGGAGAACAAAGCGAGACACGAGCAGTGAGCCGTCGCCTGCTTCGGCCGG
>CAZSBD010000159.1:0-3531 GCA_964605215.1 uncultured Oscillospiraceae bacterium
AACGGGTAAAGCCATTGCTCTGTCCGATTTGCTGGATGAAGTATCCGTGGATGCAGCTCGTTTCTTCTTCAATTCCCGGGCGGCAGAGACCCATTTGGAGTTCGATCTGGCTTTGGCCATACGGCAGGACAGCGAAAACCCCCTTTATTATGTACAGTATGCCCATGCCCGGATCTGCAGTGTGCTGCGAGGAATGGAAGAAGCCGGTATTGCGATAAAGCCGACTCAGGAAGCGGATATCAGCTTGTTGGTAGAGGAAGAAGAACTGGCCCTGATAAAGGCCATTGCTCAGCTGCCTGAGGAGATTATTCAGTCCGCACAGTATCGGGATCCTTCCCGGCTGAATAAGTACGCAGTCAGCACAGCGGCGGCCTTCCATAAGTTTTATAATGCCTGCCGGATTAAGGATGCCCAGGAGGATCTGCGGGATGCTCGTTTGGCTCTTTGTCAGGCAGCAAGACAGGTGATTGCCAACGCCTTGAAGATCATTGGCGTTGACACACCGGAAAGGATGTAAAAAGTGAAACGGCGTTCCCTTTTGAAAAAAATGCGGTGTCTGCTGGCTGGCTTTTTGGCGTTGACAATCTTATCCACCAGCGCCTTTGCCTATAGCCGCTTTGATTTAATTATGGACATCGCTCAGGCCTATGGCCTGGATCTGGAAGAATCGGATATTTTGCGGAATTATTTTGATAAGCTTCTGCAAGAGCATCCGGAGTACTTTAATCAGTTGGTCAATGATATTTTGCAGGCTCAGGACAGCCATTCTATGTATCTGAGCGCGGAGGATTACAGTCAGGGCTTTGACTTGACCGCATCTTCTTATGTAGGCATTGGCATCAGCTTCAAGAAGAAAGCGGCAGGTTATACCATCGAAAGCGTATTTGAGGACGGTCCGGCGGATCTGGCCGGACTGAAAGCCGGTGATGTGATCGTGGCAGTAGACGATACAGCAGTTGGTCCGTTGGATTCGGACAGTGTGGTGAAAAAGCTGATGGGTGCTCAGGGTACCTCTATTTGGGTAACTGTACGGCGGAACGGCCAGGAAAAGACCTATCTGATGAGCCGCAAAGCAGTAACCAAGAGCAATGTTCAGTCTGAAACGGTTGCAGAAGGTGTAGAATACATCAAGATCAATGGCATGGGCTATGAAGAGGATATTGAAAAGTTCAACAAAATCTGGGATGGCCTGGCGGCGAAAAAAACGGCGGCTGTCATTCTGGATCTGCGGGGCAACAGCGGCGGCCTGATTTCTATGGCTTTGGATATGCTCAACAAGATGATCCCGGATGAGGGTATCAAGTATATGTCCATCCGCAATCGAGAGGATATGGGCGGACTGACCAAATATTATTCTGAGGGTCTGGGACTGGATCTCAATAAGATCATCGTGCTGGTTGACGGCGAGACCGCCTCTGCGGCGGAAATGGTGGCAGGTTCTCTGTCAGACCTGAAATATGCCACAATGCTGGGTGAAAAAACCTATGGCAAGGGTGTAGGTCAGGTACATATCGGCTTGACAGACGGGTCTTATGTGGTAGTTACGACCCTGCAAATGCTGTTGCCTGTCCGAGAGGGCTACGAAGGCACCGGTCTTGTGCCGGATCTCCAGATCTCCAACAAGAACGGTACGGACAGCATGGCTTATTTAACTGCTATGGCTACCAATAAGACTTTATATTATGGTCAATCCTCCAAATCCATTCAAGGTTTGAACCAGCGGCTGATCGCCCTGGGTTATCAAACCTATGACCTGGATTATTACAGCACCAAGACCCAGCAGGCTGTACGCCAGTTCCAACGGGATCATGGCTTGCCGATTAAGGACAGCTGCGACAGTGCCACCCTGAAGACTTTGGAATCTGTCATAAATGAAATGCGCAACAGCGTTATTGTCAACGATCAGCAGCTGGATACGGCCATCGTTATGTGTAAAAACGCGGCTAAGCAGCCGCTGAAATACACGGTAAATGAGGATGGTACTTGGAAAAATAACAGCAAAGACGATTAAGAAATGCTAGAAACAGCGTTTTTCGTTGTTATAAACAGGAGGGTGGCTTTCCCTCCTGTTTTTATCTAATAAAGAGAAAAGGAGAACAAGATGGAATGGTTGGAAGCAACGATCCACACCGCCACCACAGGTATTGATATGCTCACCGGTGTACTGATGGATCACGGAATTGAGTGCTTTGAGATCGAGGATAAAGAAGATTTTGCCGCTTTTTTAAAGGACACAGAAATCTACTGGGACTATGTAGATGAAGATCTGGTCAAGGAGAGAAGCGAAGGAGAGACCAAGCTGAAGATTTATATGCCGGAATGCATCCAAAGCCGGGAGACCCTACAGCTTTTAAAGAGCGCCCTGACCAGCCTGCATACAAAAGATCAGGAGGGGCTGTACGGCACTTTGGAACTGGAGATCAGCTCTGTCCATCAGGAGGACTGGGAGAATAACTGGAAGCAGTATTTTAAGCCCTTCACCGTAGGAGAGCGCTTTGTCATTAAGCCCTCCTGGGAGACCTATGACAAGACCACGGGTCGGATGATTCTGGAAATTGATCCGGCATCTTCCTTTGGTACTGGCAGCCATGAAACCACACAGCTTTGCATGTGCCAGCTGGAAAAACATATTGGCGGCGGAGAAAAGCTGCTGGATATGGGCGTGGGCAGCGGTATTTTGTCCATTGCCGCCCATATGCTGGGAGCGGCCGATTTGACTGCTGTGGATATTGATGCTAACTGTCTGAAGACTGCCAAGGAAAATGGGGAGAAAAACAACACCCAAATGCGCACCTTCTGCGGCGATATTGTCAAGGATAAAAAGCTACGGGAGGAGATCGGCAGCGGCTTTGATGTGATCGTTGCCAACATCGTGGCAGACGTTATTATTGCTATGGCTCCCATCTTCCAGGAAAAGCTGAAAAAGGACGGAATTCTCATCACCTCCGGCATCATCGAGGGCCGGGCTGATGAGGTTCAAATGGCCTTACACAAGGCAGGATTTACCATTTTAGAGCGCCATCAAAGAAGCGATTGGCACGAAATTACCGCAAAGGCATAAGCTGTTTTTAGTGGAAAATCTTAAGAGAAGGCAGAAAAGAGTAGACAAATCTGTCTCTTTTTGATAAAATAGTTTGATATAAGGGAAGGGTAAGTGTGTTTGCTGTGCCTACTTTTTTCATTGAGAAGGATCAAATTCAACAAGGCTTTGTAAAAATCTGCGGGCAGAACGCGGTTCATATTGCCAAATCCCTGCGCATGTCTGTCGGGGAAGGAATCACCGTCTGCGATGGCCAGGGCAGCGATTATGACTGTATTCTCACGGAGGTTTCCCAGGAGGAAGTTGTCGGTCGTATTCGTCGGGAGGGCGATTCTGAAGGAGAACCAACGGTGGAGGTGCATGTCTATGTGGCGCTTTCCAAGGGGGACAAAATGGATTATGTCGTGCAAAAGGTTACCGAACTGGGCGCCTCTGCTGTTCATCCATTTGTATCGGAGCGATGCGTTTCCAAACCAGATGCCAAGGCCATG
>CAZSBD010000160.1:0-3489 GCA_964605215.1 uncultured Oscillospiraceae bacterium
CCATGCTGACCCAGAGCGGGACCTACCGGAGGAGCCGGTGTTGCCTTGCCCGCAGGAATCTGGAGCTTAATAAAACCTACTACTTTCTGTGCCACTTTAAGTTGCACCTCCTTGAAAAAAATGTGGTAAATGGCGAAACATCCGAAGATATTTCTCCCACCTGAGAAAAAGAAATAAACGCGAGACGTTTATTTTTCAATAACTTCCACCTGGTCGAGTTCCAGCTCGACGGGTGTTTCGCGGCCAAACATAGATACGACAACGCGTACCTTGTTTTTTTCCGCTTCCAGTTCGTCAACTACGCCGATAAAGCCATCTAACGGACCATCTACGACCTTGACGCTGTCACCCACAGCATAATTGATTTCGATCTCCTGCTTCTCAACGCCCATATGGATGACTTCTTCCTCAGAAAGAGGGAGGGGCTTGTTGGGATTGGGACCAACGAATCCAGTACAGCCACGGGTATTGCGCACCAAATACCAGCTTTCATCTGTCAGGATCATCTTGACGAGCACATAGCCGGGGAAAAGCTTGCGCTCCACTTCCTTAGTTTTACCGTCGGTAACCTCTACAACCTTTTCAATGGGGATGTTTACATCCGTGATCAGGTCATGCAGTTTCCGGTTTTCAACGGCCTTGAGAATTGAAGAGGCTACTTTATTTTCATAGCCTGAGTATGTGTGGACTACATACCATTTTGCTGTCTCTGCCATAACCGATTTCCTTTCTGTTGCATTCTGCTAGGAAAACAGCCCGAAAAGTGCACTTACACCGAAGTTGAAAACATAATCGAGAATCCAGATGAAAGCGCCAACAAAGAGAATGGTGAGCAAAACAACTGCGGTGTTGTTGAGCACCTGATTTCTGGTTGGCCAAACGACTTTCTTAGCTTCACTTTTGAGGTCACGAACCCATTTGGAACCCCGATCGATGAAAGAAGACTTTTTGGCTTTGGTGGGCTTGTCAGATTTTGCGTTGTCCTGGCCTGCCATAAAAAACTTCCTTTCTTCTGTCCGAAAGCTTACTTGGATTCACGATGCAGAGTATGCTTCTTACAGAAGCGACAATACTTGTTCATCTCAAGACGGTCCGGAGTATTCTTCTTGTTTTTGATAGTGTTGTAGTTTCTTTGCTTACACTCAGTACAAGCTAAAGTTACTTTCACGCGCATAACGGCACCTCCTTAAAAAATTGCCTCCCTTTGCAGGCTTGTTGGTTCTTTGTTTCCGTTTAAAACAAAGCAAAAAATAACCCTGCATAGGTGTTATTATTATATCACATGGGGGAAAACCTGGTCAACAGTTTTTTGCGTTTTTTTTAGACAAAGAGAGGGAGAATATGTTATAATACTTACAATAAAATAAACAAAAGGAGCGGGAATATGCGAATTTTAGGAATTGATTACGGGGAGGCGCGAACGGGCTTATCGGTTTCCGACCCCACCGGCCTTTTAGCAGGCTCGCCCTCTGTCATCCATGAATGGAATTTGGAGAAGCTGAAGGAAAAGCTGGTGCGTTTTATTCAGGAAGAGAAAATCGAGGAAATTGTTTTGGGCTGCCCCAAGAATATGGACAACAGTGAAGGGGAGCGGGCTGAAAAAAGCCGGGCTTTGGGAGCTTTTCTGCAGGAGGCCACCGGCGTACCCGTTGTTATGTGGGACGAGCGGCGCACCACAGTAGAAGCTCACGCCATTTTGCGGGAAAATGGGAAAAAAACCAAAAAGCACAAGAAAAATGTGGACGCCGTAGCGGCCAGCCTGATTTTGCAGGGTTATTTGGATCATAAACGCCTTCAAGGCTGAAATTTACGCAAGAACGTGGAGGGACTGCCGAAAAACTACAGGTTTCTACGATTTTTACTCCTCTATTTTATCAGGGGAGTTTTTCTTTTTTCTGCGGCAGGCCAAAAGCTCCCGCACGCCCACATATAAAAGCAGGCCGCCGAAAAGACGATGGAGCAGAGCAGTATCCATCTGAGCCGCCAAAAGAGAGCCGAGAACCGCCATCACACAGCCGCTAATCGTGCAAAGCCAACAGGCTTTTTTGTGAATCAGATTGTTTTTCACATGGGAGATCAGGGCAGGGGGCGCGCAGAAAATAAAATAGAGCAGATTGATCCCAGCAGCGGTAAATTGAGAAATGTGCTGCACCATAGTCAAATACAGCATCAGCAGCGTGCCGCCGCCTACACCGAAGCCGGATAGAATACCCGTTAACAGCCCAATCAAAAATCCTACCATCCCATCACCGCCTTCAGGCCGCCGTAAAGGAGCAGCAGGCCGAAAACTCCGTGGAGAAACCGAAGAGAAGCCCGGCGAAACAGCTTGCCGGAAATCACGCCTCCGGCAAGACCGCCCAGCAGATAGGGCCAGGCGTTGTGCCAGTCTATGGCGCCCTTGCTCTGGTAAATGAAAACCGAAACCAAAGACAAGGGGAGGATAATAGCCACAGATGTGGCAAAGGCGCTTTTTTCCTTGACACCCAGCCAGCCGGTCATCAGGGGAACCAGAAACAGGCCGCCGCCTGAACCAAAAAATCCGTTGGCCAGACCGGCCAAGGCACCGGTACATAAAAATTTGGCATTTTCATGCATGTAAAACCCACCTCACGGAGATAGCTTTCCCGAAAACGCCAAATTTATACAGCCTATGTTATTTTTTCTCCAGCTTGCCGGTGGCCATAGCCGTCAGGTAAGCGTTGATAAAGCCGTCCAGATCGCCGTCCATTACTGCGGTGATGTTGCCGTTTTCAAAGCCGGTTCGGTGATCCTTGGCTAAGGTATAGGGCATAAACACGTAAGAGCGGATCTGGCTGCCCCATTCAATCTTTTTCTGCACGCCCTTGATATCCTCGATCTTTTCCAGATGTTCCTGCTCCTTAATCTTAATGAGCTTGGAGCGCAGCATTTTCATCGCCGTATCCCGGTTTTGGAACTGGCTGCGCTCCGTCTGGCAGGAAACCACAACACCAGAGGGAATATGGGTGATACGGATGGCGGACTCCGTTTTATTGATGTGCTGGCCGCCGGCGCCGGAGGAACGATAGGTATCTACTCGCAGGTCGGCCGGGTTGATGTCCACATCTACATCGTCGGGGATCTCCGGCATCACTTCCACTGCTGCAAAAGAGGTATGGCGGCGACCGGAGGAATCAAAGGGGGAAATCCGCACCAGACGGTGAACGCCTACTTCGCTTTTCAAATAACCGTAAGCGTTTTCCCCTTCAATGACAATATCCGCGCTTTTCAGGCCGGCTTCGTCGCCGTCAATATAGTCCACGATCTTATATTGGAAACCGTGACGTTCCGCCCAGCGGGTGTACATACGGTAAAGCATTTCCGCCCAGTCCTGGGCCTCTGTGCCGCCGGCGCCGGCATGGAAAGACATGATGGCGTTGTTTTTATCATATTCACCAGTCAAAAGGGTCTCCAGCTTTTTCTTCTCCAGTTCGGTCTGAAAGGCGGCAAATCCGGTCTGCAGCTCTTCCA
>CAZSBD010000161.1:0-3471 GCA_964605215.1 uncultured Oscillospiraceae bacterium
GCCATGCGACCATTCAAAAGTTGGCAGGCGCTGAATGGGATGACAGCATCCGTATTGCCTTGAGCGGGCACAATACCATAGCCCCGATTATGCGGGTGCTGAACTATAGCCCGGAGATACGGGATTTGATCTTTTGTCTGGACGAGGATGAGGCCGGAAAGGCCCAGGGCCGGGTCTACCGCAAGGTCCTGATCCATGCCGGGATTCCAGCAGATCGGATTCATTTTCTTTCCGTCCCGTATGGGAAGGACTGGAACGACTATCTCCAACGGTGGAGATCTATGATTGCCAGGCGTGGCGGGATTCCCACCACAGATACGGAGCTGCCGGAGATGGGCGCGGCGTGGTTCAAAAAGGGGCTGGAGGAGCAAAAATGGAACTGAAACGATGGATGAGCACGGGCCGGTTTCGGGAGGTACTCACAGATCGGCTGTGTGCGGGAATGAGGGGCGAAGACCCAGCTACGGCCAAAGCCGCGTGTCTGGATGCCTGGACTGCTCTTTGCTGTACAAAAACATGGCCAAAAGAACATATGCGGCACAATCATCGGTATGCATACTTTGACCGGTTGGGCAAATTAAAGTTTCTCTTGATTCGTGGAGATTGGGTAAATGCTTGCTCCGCCTTTATGGATTTGATATACTATTTTCCATTCACAAGTCCGGGGATCAGAAGCAATATTGTCAAAACATTGGCCCCCTATTTTATGGAGGGAGAGGGAGCGCATGAGGTTGTTCCGCCGCGAAAAGATCTACTTTACTGATACGCTGAGAAGAATTGACCGATGGGCAGGTCAAGCAAGAACCGAATGGGGTGCGGAAGGCGAACAGGAAATGCTTGACTTTTTTATTGATATGATTACAGATGATATACGTACATCGGTAGCATCAAATCTCATTTATTGCCACCGCATGAGCTGGCCGGATGCCGGTTTTCCTTTTATCGGCCTACCAAAGCAGACAGCAAAAAGAACGGTATCATCTGAAGGTATGACTGTGATTGCAACGCCGTGGAATCCTGACAGGCTTACCAGCGCGGTTCATCATGTCAAGCACTCAGGATTTCGCTCCGATATGTCCCCGGTCAGGAACGGCGCATGGTATCCGGAATTGCGGCTCATTGTTGTAGATAGCGGCCAGCATCATTCCTGCGTCGCCGCACAATGGCGCTTGCCGGGATTATATGAAGTTGATGTTTATCCTTTATCGGATTATTTTTCGGACGTCAGCACAGATGGAATATGGTGGTATGACAAAAGAAACAAGATGCGTACATATCCAGTTTTAGATGTGCGCATAGCGATTTTGTATGAAATAGCAAGACGGCGGAGAGAACTGAAATGATAGTAGGAACCGGGAGTGCTGGAGCATGAGGCAGCAGAGAAACTGCGAGAGCCGTGCCGTGTGGTATGCCGAACAAGAGCGAAACAAAGAGTGATATTGCTATTGAAAAAAAGCAGTCAAAGAGTTTATACTATAATTAACAGCTTGTGGCTGATCCAAATCTGCTATTGCTTATAAAAACTGGAGGTGGGCGAATGAAGTGTGTCTTGATGCACAAGCGCAGGCCGGTTGCGTTGATGGAATTAGATAGTATGTCTGGCCGCATTACGTCCATCCTGGATGTCTATGCTCTGGAACATGCCCCGGTTGGAACTGTTGGGGCCAATGGACTGGATCGCAGGCTGCTGGACGCCTGGTGGCGCGGCAGATCGATCCCGGCCAGCCGGGACGGTCTAGACGGTGCACTTGATAAGCTGGGCGTGGAGACCACCACACTGCTTCTTGAAAAATCCTATGGTTTGTCCCTCTCAGACCAGTATTGGATTTGCCCTGAAGGTGTGGTTCTAAAATGGGAGGAAATCAATTTCTTTGAAAATTCCTTTTCTGAAGATGTCGGTAACATCCTGTTTGGTCGAAACGCCTCGGGCGAAATCAGCTTCATGACGCCCGACAACACCTCGGATGGCTGGCTAAGAAAAAAATGGACGATCATAGATGGGGGTCGCTATCTTCTGAAGGGTGGCAGCGGTACGGTTCGGCAAGAGCCATACAATGAAGTTATTGCCTCTGCGATCATGCAGAGACTTGGTATCCCTCATGTCCCGTATACAGTTGCGCTCCAGGATTCTTACCCCTATTCTGTATGCAGGGATTTTATAACGGTCCATACTGAACTGGTTTCAGCACACAATCTTATTAAGACCCAAAAGCAAGCAGGCCATCATTCCTTGTATGAGCATCTTCTATCCTGTTGTGAGCACCTGGAGATTCCTGATGCGAAAGGTTATCTAGATCGGATGATAACGGTAGATTATCTGATTGCCAATGAGGACAGGCATTTAGGTAATTTCGGCGTAATACGAAATCCTGATACATTGGAATATTCCGGTTTTGCCCCAATCTTTGACAGCGGTACATCCCTGTGGTCCGCGACGCCCACCCAGCTGATCCGGCCCACAGCACCGAAACTGGCTGCGAAACCTTTTACGAGGAGCCACTATGAACAGATTAAACTGGTTTCCTCGTTTGAATGGCTGGATTTGTCAGCATTGAAAGGTTTTCCGGAGGAGTGCCGGGAAATTTTATCCGACTCTCCGTTTATGGATGATGCCCGGATCGATACGCTATGCAGCGCAGTAACGGATCGGATCAATCTGTTGGAGGAGATCGTGATTCAAAAGGATCGTCAAGCCATTGTCCCAGAAATCGGCAGTAATTCTGGAACCAGATCATCTGTCCTGGAGCGGCTGCGTGAAATCAAACGGCAGCAGGATACCGGAACGCCCGAACAGTCAATGCCCGAACGAAATGAACGATAATTGTATATGATTAAGCCAGAAGGCCGCCCGAAGCAGGGCGGCCTTCCTTCTTAGAAATTAGAGAGACGCCGCCCTGAATGGGGTGGCGTCTTTTGCGTACAGAAAAGGATGTGAAACGATGAAAAAGCGCTGCAATACCTTTAAAGTGCCGAATCGGTTGATTTGTGAGGCCGGACTATCCCTTTCGGCCCGAAAGGTGGGCGTGATCCTCTATGCCCCCTGTAACGCCTTTGGCTTTTGTCACAGGTCTCTCCGGGGGCTGGCAGAACTGTCCGGCGTCTCCATGGCCACGGTGAAAAAAGCTGCCGGAGAGCTGGCAGAAGCTGGATGGCTCACAGTGTCCCGCACCTACGTCTGGAACGAGAAGCTGGGCCGCCGGGTGTACGGAAAAAAGGAATACCAGCTTGCCCCGGTACCCAAGAGAGGCTGGACCAGGATTCCGCGTGACTATATCAATCGCAACACCAAAATCACTTCGGCTTCCTTTGTGATCGGCCTGTACCTGTATGTGGCCGGGAGCAAGGATCGGAGAGCGTTCCCCAGCATTTCAAAAATCGCCGGGGCTGTTGGTGTGGCGAGAAGTACCGTATGCCGTGCGCTGCACCAGATCAAGCAGAGGGGAGACTTTCTTGTACAGCTTTGCCGCACCG
>CAZSBD010000162.1:0-3470 GCA_964605215.1 uncultured Oscillospiraceae bacterium
TGCTCCATTAAAAGCTGGAAATATTCTGTTGTTCCATCCTCGTTAATAATCCGATGCGTTGTTGTAATAACCGGTACCTTGCCCGAGCTATTCTTGATTGCAACATCGGTGATGCCAAGGTCAGCAAGCAACAATTCCTTTAGGATTCGCGCCTTTTTATCATCGCCACTGGCAATCTGAGCAACGGTTTCTGATGCAGCCGGTTCCTCATCCATCAAAAAAGTCAGCTTTTCAAGAAACCACCGATAGGCATTTTCCGTCTGAGGCAGATTCCAGTCATTAGAGGATACCAGATAAAGCTTATTGTCCGGTGTCCGGTTACTTAGCGTCATTTGCTCATTGATATTTTCACGGAACTCAAATACGCCATCTTCTCTGGAAAAAATCAGAGCCTCCCGGCCATTGGGCCAATGGAAAAGATACTCTTTATAAATCTTTTTTGCATCAAAAGAGAAACCGTAAGTGTAACGAATCCCTTGATAAATAAACACGATCTCAAAGGTAGTTGGTTGCTTGATGCCACCAAATGGCTCCCACGGCAGCTTTTGTCCCTTAGATGCCTTCGCCGCATTGCCTACCACCATTTCTTTCATTGTCATCATCGCGTGCAGCACATTACTCTTTCCGGCAGCATTGGCACCGTAAATCGCAAGCGCAGGCAGCAAGGTCTTTTTTGCGTCAGGATGAAGCAGATATTCTTCAAATGACTTATCCTTGGAGGCCGCAAAACTGATTACGGCACTATTCTTTATCGACCTGTGATTTTCAACTGTAAACTGAATCAACATAAATGAATACCTCCTATGTTCAGTATTCGCCTTTTCAGTAACCATTATAACAGCTAAAAATGCTCAAGTCAATATTTACTGCTTAATTTTGCATTTTTTATGCAAAATGTTCGATTAAATTTCTTTGCAACTCTTTTTCAGCTAAAACACTTATCGCTCCAAGATAATCACCAAGTTGACCCCAAGATAACATTTTGTCTAAAGAAATCGCCTATACAAGACAAAGTGCGGGAAGAAAACTACTTCCTGCACTCTGCATTTTATCCATAAACAAAATTTTGTATTGTGTACTTCAATCCCTGCACCTTGCCCAGCATCCAGAAGGCCAGCTTGGGCAGTCCGTAGGGGCTGATAAGGAACGCAATCAGCAGCAGAATCAGACCGTTTTGCGGAGAGTATGTCACCAGAACGGCCACGCCCAGCAGGGCAATCACCATGCTGGCCAGCCCCAGCACCAAACCAGACACATATACCAGAGCCACGCAAGTCCAGACAAACAGGGTAAGCAGTACTATCACCGGCGCGACCACAATCTTCAGCAGTAGCTTAAATACTGTCATTTCATCTTCTCCTCTCGACGATCCAAATACCTTTGACAGAGAACACGGATTGCTTCCAATTCATCCTCGGTTGTGTCTCTCCGCCCTTTTGTCAGCCTGATTTCCTCATATCCCTGAAAATCATCAAGCAATACATCAAACAGTTCTTCCGGCGTCCGACAGACCACGCCGCTGCAATAATCGAGGATGTCCCCAATTTCGTTAAACTCTACCCGGATATATCCATACCGGCTCTTGCAGACCTCCAGCTCCGTATCCAACGCCAGATAGTCCTTGAAAATCTCCAAAACCTTTTCAAAGGTCAACATCTTGCTCTCAACTCCTTTACCGGATTACTTTACTACCTGCCCTTATTATCCGGCAAGCGCCGGTAAAAGGCAAGAATACGGGCAAAAAGAAAAAGCGGAGGAAGGCGCGGCGAAAAGAACGCCGTTCCTCCCTCCGCAGATAGGGTTTATGCCCCTGTTACGAAAGTTTGGAGAGCTGGGTAAGGATTTCCCTAACCCCCTCCCATAGCTGCTCCTGCCGCTGGGATATATCCTCCAGGTCGGCATCGTAAACACGCCCGGTTTCATGCACCCGGCGCGTGAGCTGATTTAAGTTGTTGCTGCTCCGGCGCAAAAGGGAAACAAGCTCCTTCAGCTCCGGCAATTCCAGCTTCACCACATAACCGTCCAGCGCCATCTTTCGCAGATAGGCTTCCCGGTTGGCTGTCCCCAGCTGGGACATTTTCTGCTCGATCAGCTCCAGCTCCTCCGGGGAGACCCGGAAGTTTACCTGCACCTCCCGCTTGCGGTTCGGGGCAGTCATCGCTCCTGCTCCCGTTTCTTTTGGGTGACAGGCTTATGGGCGGGCGGTTCCTGTTTGAGCTTATCCCGTACTGAAGTTCGGGGTTGCTGCGCCTTTTCGCCCTTGGTATGGCTGCGCTGCTGTTCCTCCCTCACCAGGTCAATAAAGCCGTCCAGCACAGCCGGGTGACTGTTCAACGCATAACCACGGCGAACCGTATCGGAGTTGTAGTTAGGAATTGTCTTAGCCCATTCCTTATTACGGTGGGAATAGCGTCCATCCCAATCCTGAAGCTGGACGGTGTTGGCCAAGACCAACATAACCCGGTCCAAACCATAGGTCTGAATCACACCTTTGGCGGCATCTTGGTTAAGGTACATCCCATCAAAATGTTCCCGCACCGCCGCTTCAATAGCCTCCTTGCATTGGAGATTGGCCCGGTTGGAAGCCCGGTATTGTTCCAGTTCTCCATGCTCAGACGCATAGGCGGCAGTGTGAGAATAAGTCGTCGTTGTCCGTAGTTCCTCTTTGGCTCTGCATACATCATCGGCCCGGTTCTCAATACTATCCCGCACCACATCCATGTGTGCAGTCTCCAGCTTTTCAAAATAGCGGTACACATCGGCCAAGGGAGAGGAAGAATCCAAAATGGCCTGCGCCTGGGCATCCGTCAGCTCCAATTCTTCCATAGCCATTACAATGTCCTCCCGGACACTGTACTCATAGGCGTGATGTAAAATCTCCTCCGGGGGCTGGCTTTTCAGCCAGTCCCGGTACTGATCCTGCTCGGCGGCCATTTTCTCATAAAGAGCCGCATTCAAATCGTTGGTATTCATGTTATCGCACCTCCTCATGTTGTTTTGATTTCTTTTCAGGGTTACGGGGCGGCATCGGGCGTTTCAGTCCTTCCAGCACCGAAGGCCGCGTACTTTTGGCAACTACGGATTCCGGCTGGGACCGGCTCCTGCCGTCCAGATTCAGCAGCGTGTCCAGCTCCACCAGACGGGCGGATTTTACCCGCAGATCGTCCTCATAAGGGAACGGCTTGCCCATTTCTTCTCTGGCGGCGGCCTGCTGCTGGTAGAGATCATCCAATTTTGCTTTCGTAGACTCCAGACGCTGGGGCATCTGAGAGAGCGCATTGTCAATACGGGTGAGATTGCCGCGCGGGTCTGTACCCAGGGCGGTCCGGTGGGTCATCTGGCCTTTCAGCAGGAGCGTATATTCCTGCCGCCACGCATCAAACGCCACCGACATATCAAAGCCCTGGTAACTGCCGATCTGCACCGGGTCGGAGGTTTTGACCTCTTTGCAGGCATCCAGTAGGGCGGCA
>CAZSBD010000163.1:0-3465 GCA_964605215.1 uncultured Oscillospiraceae bacterium
GCAGCTTTTTGACAGATGAAAATTTTTCTTTTCCAAAAAGAAATTATCTTTGGAAAAAACTGTAAATTTCTTCTTTTTTCATCCCTCTTTCCTGTGTTTGCCCCTTGTTTGTCTATTTTGACTTGTGTTATAATAAATTAAACATGGAACATTATATACTATTACATAAAACTGTGAACAAAGGACGAGTGATATGCAGGATTCAATTCATAATAAAAGAAAAATTATGGTAATCGGACATCGGAACCCAGATACGGATTCTATTTGTTCTGCTATTGCCTACGCAAATTTGAAAAACCAAATCTCTGAACAAAGCTATGAACCTTGCCGTGCCGGTGAACTGAATCAGGAAACTTCATTTGTTTTGGATAAATTTCATATGCCGGTTCCCCGCCGCTGTCTGGATGTGCGGGCACAGGTGCAGGATATTGACATCCGTGAAATCGACGGAGTGGACGGGAAAATGACCATGCGTCATGCCTGGGAAGCCATGCGTGACCAGGACATTACTTCTCTTCCCATTACAACGCCGGACAATCATCTTGCTGGGCTTATCACCCTACAGGATATTGCTATGGCTAATATGGACAGTCTGGACGTCCAGTCTCTTTCCCAAGCACATACCACCGTTGCCAATCTGTTGGAAACCCTTCAGGGTGATCTGATTGTCGGAGACCCAGAAACTTGCCTGGAAAAGGGTAAAATTGTTGTCGGCGCCGGCAGCCCAGATGTTTTGGAAACTATGGTAGAGGAAGGCGATATCGTTCTTCTCGCAAACCGTTATGAAACCCAATTATGTGCCATTGAAATGAACGCCTCCTGTGTCGTGGTTTGCCTGGCTCCGGCCATTGCCAAGACGATTGTAAAGCTGGCGAAGGAACACAACTGTGCCATTATCAGCACCCCCTTTGACACCTACACCACCTCCTGCTTAATCAACCAAAGTATGCCAATCCAGCATTATATGCAAAGAAATCTGCGCACTTTCCAGTTGACTACACCGGTGGAAGAAGTGAAAAAGGTAATGGGTCAGGTTCGTTATAACTATTTCCCTGTTCTGGACAAAGACTTCAGCTATCGGGGCGTAATCTCCAAACGTAACCTGCTGAACCTACAGCGCAAGCAGCTAATTTTGGTGGATCATAACGAAAAGACACAATGTGTGGAAGGGTTTGAGGAAGCGGAGATTTTGGAGATCATTGACCATCACCGCATCGGCAATCTGGAAACCAACGGCCCCGTTTATTTCCGCAATCAGCCCGTGGGTTGTACAGCGACTATCGTATATCAGATGTATCAGGAAAACAATGTAGAGATTGAGCCGGATATGGCAGGCCTTTTATGTTGTGCGATTTTGTCAGACACTTTGGCTTTCCGCTCCCCTACTTGTACCAGAATGGATGAAATGGCCGCAGAGAATCTTGCTAAAATCGCCCAAGTAGATCTTTACGAATTGGCCACAGAAATGTTTGAAGCTGGTGAGAATATTACCAATAAAACAGCAGAAGAAATCTTTTTACAGGATTATAAGGTCTTTGTCCATGACGATATTCACTTTGGTGTCGGCCAAGGCAGTTATATCAGTACGGCAAACCGGAATAAGGTGAAAGAACTCTTGATTCCCCATCTGCAAACGGTATTGGACCGAGAAAAAATAAATATGGTTTTTTATATGCTGACCAGTGTCTTAGATCAATCCAGTGAAATTATTTATGCTGGTAAGAATGCAGAAGAACTGCTGAAAAATGCTTTTCACGCCCAGCCAGAACAAGGCTGTTTTACCTTGCCCGGCGTAGTATCCCGAAAAAAGCAATTTATTCCTTCTGTCATTCAGGTACTGCAGCAGGAAAATTAAAGCAAAAACTTCATCTTATTCACCATTCTTTTCCAGCAGGTCACCTTTCAGATGGCCTGCTTTTTATATTTTCGGATTAAAAAAAGCAGGACCTGCACTTTTTCCTTTTTTCCGCATAAGCTATGTTATCTTGATTTTCAGGAAGGTGCTATTATGTTATTTTCCATTTCCAGTGCTTTACTGCTGCAAACGATTTATTTAATGCTTCGCATTACACCACAAGCTGGCTCTTTTCCCAAGCCCTTAACCGCAAAGGAAGAAGCCTATTATTTAGAGCAGCTGGCAAAAGGCGACCCGGAAGCCCGCAATATTTTAATTGAACGCAATCTGCGTCTGGTAGTACATATTGTTAAAAAATATTATGCTTCCAGCGTAGAGCAGGAGGATCTGGTTTCTATCGGCACCATTGGACTAATCAAAGGTATCAACAGTTTTAATCCAGTGAAAAACACCAAGCTTTCCACCTACACAGCTCGGTGTATTGAAAACGAAATTCTGATGTACTTCCGCTCTGCTAAAAAAATAGCCAACGAAGTTTCTCTTTCCGAGCCGATTGATACAGATAAGGAAGGCAATGCTCTGGCTTTGATGGATATCATCTGCTGTGAAGATCATAATCTGGAAAGGATCGAACAAAACGAAAATATTAAGCGAATGCATACTTACCTGGAATCCTGTCTGACAGATCGGGAACGGGAAATCCTGATTGCCCGTTATGGGTTATATCAAACAAAACCCATCCCTCAGCGAGTGCTCGCTAAGCAATACGGTATTTCCCGCTCCTATGTATCCCGTATCGAAAAAAAAGCCATAGAAAAACTAGCATCTGCTTTTGAACATTAAGTTTTTTTCTTTCGATATTTCTTTTTGTTGCTGACTGTCCTGTTATACCGATCTCCGCTATGGCCAGACATATTCTTTCCAATTTCTGCGGCAATCAACAAAAATAGACCCAGAAAAATCTTTGTAGAAATCGAGTCTCCAGAACCATAAAAGCTGTTTGTGATCCAAGTGAAATCGCCGTAGCTAGCTGCAGTGAAAATAATATATATGCCTATAAGTTCAATACCGTTCCATATTTTTTTCATCTTTCTCTCTCCTTTTGCGAACGTTTGTTCTGTATCTTTCTGTCTAAATTTTAGAACATATGTTCGTAAAAGTCAAGTCTGAAATTTTTATACTTTGAATTTACTATCTAAGTACAACAAGCAAAAGAAATAGTGACCCCATAGCCGAGAATCCTTTAAAATGGTTGTTTGCGGACAACCAAGAAAGGAAACAGCAATGAAAATCACTATCATCATCTTAGCACAAGCAAACGTGAACTGTTTACGCACGGAGAAGAAAAAGGGATCCGTGCAATAGCCACCAAGGCGCTGGGGCGAGCAGCTTCAACGATCAGCTGTGAATAAAGAGGAACCAGGTTAAGAACAAATACTCGCCGTCTCAGGCAAATAAAAAATATCACAGCAGAAGGAAGCAATGCTGTCAACCAAGATTCTAGGATTCTAGCTGAGCCAAAGGCAAAGGAAGTCGTACAAATGCCGAGGGCATACCCCTCATTCAGTGTAAACTCCGCACAAGGTGCCAAGCAGCGTATCATATTTTCA
>CAZSBD010000164.1:0-3453 GCA_964605215.1 uncultured Oscillospiraceae bacterium
AAGGATGAGGTCACCAGTTCAAATCTGGTTAGCAGCTCCAGAAAACGCCTGATTCCAAAAGGAATCAGGCGTTTTGGTTTTTACAGACATTTATACAGGAAGATAGAAAGGAGGAATTATGATGGAGAAAACAGAAATTTATGTGATTGCCCGTATTCGTAGTGATTTTAAACAGAAATTTGGCATTCCCAGACAAAGCGGACTGGTAGAGGAGCTTCGCGCAGAAATCGTTTTTGAGCCGACATACCGCAATATTGATGCCTTGAGGGGTATAGAGGGGTTTTCTCATTTATGGCTGATCTGGGAGTTCTCACAGGCAAAGAGGGCACAATGGTCTCCTACAGTTCGTCCTCCCAGGTTAGGCGGCAATCAGCGGCTTGGTGTTTTTGCCACGCGCTCTCCTTTTCGACCCAACCCCATTGGGCTGAGCTGCGTTCGTTTTCTAGGTCTGCGGCAAAGCGAAGAGGGGCCGATCCTTCAGGTCGCTGGAGCGGATTTGATGGACGGTACGCCTATTTATGATATTAAGCCATATTTACCCTATGCTGACAGCAAACCGGATGCTGCAGGCGGTTTTGCGGCAGCGCTGACATCTTATGAGCTGGAGGTAGAAATTCCGGACGAGCTACTGAAACGGATTCCACAGGATAAGCAAAAAGCTGTGATAGGCATCTTAAAGCAGGATCCCCGGCCGTCTTATCAGGAGGATCCAGAGCGGCTCTATGGAATGTCTTTTGCTGGATTGAATATTAAATTTTATGTAAAGGACAGGCATTTATTTGTATGTGCCATTTCCCGGCAGGCGGAGTAGATATTCCTTTTCACTTTTGCATAATGATACCCCTGATGTAGTTCTATTTTCCTACATCAGGGGGTTTTTTCGTCTATTATCCAGTTTTACTGGTTTGCTGCAAAAGCGGTACTTTTTTATTTTACACATCGTTTACAGGGAGTCAGGCCCAAAGAACGTACGTCCTGCCAAGTACACTGAAAATATTCATTGTTGCTGCAATGGGGATCGTAATGATATTTCTCCCCGTTTTTAGTGCGGTACAAGATTGGGGTTACCGTTTTGGTATAAGCCATCGTCCTTTCCGCAGCTGCCGCAGAGGCAGGAAAAGGAACAGGGGCTGCCGATTCTTTGGATGGAGCGGCTTTCTTGCAGGCCTGCTCCTTGAAAAGCAGACGAATGGTATATACATTAAGCAAAGTGCTGGAAATGAGAAAGGCGGAAAAAACCGTAGTTTTTAAAAGATTGGAAATCTTCACAAAGAACCTCTCGATCTGAAAATGAACGGATGGATGGGAAGTGAATACCAGGATCCTTTTGGATCTGGGTCTGGGCAAAAGCCAAAATGCGCCGAATGATAACCGGATTGACTGATACACTACCGGCAATAAAGGGAGATGTCGCCTTGTAATTGGAATACAAACAATATATCAATAGCAATGGTAAAGTGAAAGGTAATTTTTATCAAAGCAATCCGGGATTATGCTAGCGATGCTTTTATTATAAAAGGACAAGACTGGAGTGTCAATGATTTTAGTGACAGGAAAAAAAGAAAAGCTTTTATAACAAGACCGATGTCTGATAAAACATAAATACCAGCTTTATTGGCTAAAAATCCATTATTTTGCGGGTTTTAAAACTTTTTAGGTGTTTAAGAAGGAATTTTTAAATTTCTTTTTTCGCTGTATTTTACCACAATATGGGGTGTTTTTTGTGGTACAGCGGAGGTAATTGTGGTACAAATGTGGTACAGAAAATTGGATCCTATCCGAGTATGGATCTGATCTTAACGGAGGTGTCTTGAAACTGCCCATCCCGCATATAGTGGGTATAGACATCCAGAGTAATGTCTGAGCTGGAATGCCCGGCCAGATATTGAACCTCCGGTATGCTGACATCACCGCTTTGAACCAATCGGGTAATATAGGTATGCCGTAAAACGTGTGGGGTAACGGAGATGCCAAAATCACTGGATTCTCGACTTAATATACGCCTTGCCCGTTGTTCTGTGTTTTTGCCATCCCCAAAAAGCAGGCCGGTCTTTTCGGGTACACACAACAGAACCTGGAAAAGAGATTCTGGAATCGGGATATCCCGAATACCGGCGGATGACTTAGTCCGATCCGCAATCTCAAAGGAATGTTCGTCCTTTGATATAGTGAGTGTCCTTTGTACTTTTATGATACGGTTATCCAGGTCGATGTGCTTCCAATCCAAAGCTATGATCTCGCCGATCCGCATACCTGTTTTTAAGGCTATAAGAGTAAGCAGATAGATCTCCGGGTCCCGGACGGAAACTCGTTCCAAAAGGATGTTTTCCTGGTCTTCCGTCAAGGCTTGTTTTTTCACCCTCGCTTTGCCCATAGGCTTTTGCCCTTTCGGTACCGGGGATTTTAAAATCAGGCCGTTATCCACGGCAGAATCAAAAATTTCCTTTAAAAGAATTAGGGCTACCCCCTGATGAGACTTGGAGTATTTTTTAGACAGATCCCCCAGCAAAGCTGTGACCTGCATAGAAGTGATATCCCGGACTTTCATATTCCCAAGATAGGGAAGAATATTGTTATTCAGATGCCTTTTGTAATACAGGGCTGTGCCGCTGGTTATATTTGGCTTCTTGTAAGCGTTAAACCACATTTGCACATAGTCCGCAAAGATCGTAGTGTCGGATATATCCACACCGGCGCGCATTTCCATTTTCAGCTGTAAGACCTTCTCTTCCAATTCCTCCCTCGTTTTTGCATACACCCATTTTCGCTTTCCGTTGGGAAGCTGTATGACCTTTTGCAGCGTTCCTTTTCTTGCCATTGTTCTTCCTCCTTTAAAAAATTCCTTCTTAAAAAACAAAAAACCCCTTTCCCACCACAAAAAAGTATGGTAAAATAGGGGTACAGATTGGATTGGTATTTAGTCTGTATCCCTATCCCATCCGGTGCGCCAACACTGGGTGGGATTTTTTATTTTAGATCCTCAATTTTGAAAACATTGTATCCTTCATAATGATAACTTGCATCGATGCCCTTCATATAGACTTCACGATCATTTATCTTATCCGTTAGGGCGTTTCGCAAGAGGTATTTAATTTCGATATCCTTAATTGGACTTCGTTCCATTGCCAGCAGATAATCTTCTTTATCCACTCGGCTCCAGTCCACCACTTGTCCAATTTCTTTTTTTAAGATGGCATCCAACCAAATTCTTGTGCTGCGTCCGTTTCCTTCCCGGAATGGATGCGCTACATTCATTTCTACATATTTTTCAATAATTTCATCAAAATTAGATTGGGGCATCCGATTAATATGTTTCAGCGCACTTTCCAGGTACATAACCGGTGCAAAGCGGAAATTCCTTTTTGCAATATTTACAGTTCGAACCTGGACGGCAAAATCATAAATCTCGTCAAAAAGATATTGATGGATTTTTGCAAGGCCTTGAAAGGTTCC
>CAZSBD010000165.1:0-3424 GCA_964605215.1 uncultured Oscillospiraceae bacterium
CCAGAGTGACCTTGCCCTGCATATAATCCTGATGGAAGGAGCCGCAGGCAAAAGCGGTGCAGTCTGCTGCAATGAGCAGATCGGCGTCTGCAAAATAGGGGGCGGAAAGGGGCGCCAGCTTGATCTGCACCGGCCACTGGCGCAGCTGACTGGCGGGATGGGCGGCATCCTTGACTGGAGCGGCGCAAGCAGGGTGGAGAGCCTGGCTGCGGGAGCCGGGACAGCCATGAGACATGTGTTTTTGCGACTGAGCGGCCTTGACAGCAGCTTCGTCATAGGCAGGGGCTTCCCGCTCTACAAAGGTGATAGCGCCGGTGGGGCAGGCAGGGAGACAATCCCCCAGGCCGTCGCAGTAATCCTCCCGCAGGAGAACGGCTTTGCCGTTTACCATGCCAATGGCACCCTCGTGGCAGGCGGATGCGCATGCGCCGCAGCCGTTGCAGAGCTCTGTATCAATTTTAATGATTTTGCGAATCATAAGAATTCCTCCATTTGTTTGGTTCTTGTTTTGATGTGTTTATTATCGTATCATAAAAACAAAAAGTCAGTTGGAATTCCAACAAAAGAAATGAGATTTTAAAAATGAATCTAAAAATCCTGGAAAAGTCCCCGTTATTTGCCGGCATGGGAGAAGAACAGATCACAGTTCTTCTGGACAGCCTGCACAGCCGGGAGCAGGGCTATGGAAAAGGAGAATATTTGCGGCGGGCCGGAGAGCAGACGGCAGAAATGGGCCTGCTTTTGGCGGGACAGGTGCATATTTTGCGGGAGGACTTTTGGGGCCGCTGCCGGATTCTGGGCAATGTGATGCCCGGAGATTTGTTCGGGGAGGCCTTTGCCTGCGCCGGTCAGCCTATGACCGTCAGCGTACAGGCAGTGGCGGACTGCCGGGTGCTGTATCTCAGCTGTCAGAGCCTGCTTCAGCCGGGGGGAGAGGAGGATATCCTGCGCTGTCGGCTGCTGGGGATTCTGGCGGCGAAAAACCAAAGGCTTGTAGGCAAGATGGAGCATATGGGCCAAAAGACCACAAGAGAAAAGCTGCTGTCTTACCTTTCCGAGCAGGCCCAATTAGCAGGCAGACAGGAATTTGTCATCCCCTTTAACCGGCAGCAGCTGGCGGATTATCTGGGTGTGGAGCGGAGCGCCATGTCCGCCCAGCTGAGCCAAATGCAAAAGGAAGGCATTTTGGATTATAAGCGCAGCTGGTTTCGGCTGAACAGGCAGGAGGAATGGAATTGAAAAACACGACCTTATGTTATTTGGAACGGGAGGGGCAATATCTGATGCTCCACCGTACCAAGAAGGATAACGATGAAAATCACGATAAATGGATCGGCGTAGGCGGCAAGTTTGAAGACAAGGAAAGCCCGGAAGACTGCGTCAAGCGGGAGGTATGGGAGGAAACCGGACTAACTTTGACAAGCTACCGTTACCGGGGACTGGTGACCTTTGTATCCGACCAATGGGAGACGGAATATATGCATCTGTTCACGGCGGAGGGCTTCACCGGACAGCAGACAGACTGCCGGGAGGGCGAGCTGGAATGGGTGGACAAGAACCGGATCGGGAAACTGCCCCTTTGGGAAGGGGATCATATCTTTTTGGAGCTTTTGCGGCAGGAGACGCCTTTTTTTTCTCTGAAATTGGTATATGGGGGAGAAAAGCTACAGCAGGCGGTGCTGAATGGGAAGCCTTTGAAAACCTGGAAATAAAAGAACGGTATGCAGAAAGTGAACTGCATACCGTTTTTCTTTAAGCCTGAGTAACCATGGCGGCCAGCTCTGCCAGGGCCAGCTGAATCTGGGTGATTTCATCCAGCTGCTCTTCCGGCTGATCCGGCGTTTCATGGGGAGCCTCGCTGACAGCGGTGACGGCGCCGTTTTCATCCAGGGTCAAGGCCAGATAGGGCAGATAGGCATAGGCCTGCGCTTCCAAAGCCTCAGGAATGGCGATCCACCCCTCCGGCGGGGCGGACAGGGGTGTGAGGCAGGACATATTCTGCCGGGCTGCATTGGCTTGGGTCTGTAAATTTACATACAACATTAAAGATTCTCCTTTCTAAATCGCAAGATTGGGCAGGGTGGCAAAGGTGGCCTGTTTGCTGTCCAGCTGTGCCCATGTCAGGCTGGCAGCGTCCAGATCGTTAAAGGCCAGATAATTTTCCCGGATGATAAGCAAAAGGGCTGCCGGAATCAAAGCCCGCAGGGTGTGCCTGAGGGCTTCGGTTTGGGTGTAATGGGAAGGATATTTGACCTGTACGGTGCTTTGGGAGGGAAAATACTGCACGGAGCCGTCCTCTCCCAGATAGGTTTGGCAGATGGCCGATACCGTTTGCAGATTAAAAGGGGGATGAGAAGCCAGCTTGCCCAAAAGCAAGGTGCGGCATTCTGTCTCGGCGGCAGGCTGGGGCAGCTGCAGAAAGCCCAGAAAACGGATCAAGGCAGGACGGGCAGCTGTGGCGGGAAAGGCATCCTGATACAAAAGGGAAAGCGCGTCAAAATAATCCTGGAGCAAGATGTCCTGAACCTGATATAGGGCGGCAAATTCCGTCAGTTCTGCCAGAAAAGGGGGTACCAGCCGTTCAGTTTTTGGGGTTTCGTCAATCAGCATTTAAGACACCTCCGAAACGGTAATGCTTTCCACCGTGGGCACCTCATATTTGACAAAGGTCTTGGTCAGAGAATAATTTTCGGCAGCGCCGTTTAGGGTGACCTGCGTCACATCCTCCACACCGGAAACGGTGAGCACAGCGCTGATGACCCGGGCCTGTGAAACAGAAGAGGCGGCAAAATCGTAGCCGGTAATCAGCTCGGTCACAGCCTGCTGGATCTGCGGGGTGACGGCGTCCAGAGTGGTATCCGACCGAACGGAAACCTTTACGGAAACGGTAATGGGAGCGGCTGCACAGCTGCGGACGGTTACCGTATGGCCAATGGGGGCCAGAGAAGCACCGGAATCATCCGAGCCAAACAGGGCCTGAACCTGAGCGGTCAGGGTGTCGGACACCGGCTTACCCGTTTCGCTGCCCAGCACAATACCGACCTGGCCTGCGCCCAGATCGTCTGCCGTAAAAATCTGGGCATAGCCTACACCGCTGACGCGCAAGGCTGCATTGCGGTAATCTGCCTGGTTGCCGCCAAAGGCAGGATCCGTGATATAAGCCAGCAGGCGGGCGCGGAGGTTTTCATCGGATTCTTCCTCTGTGCCGTAGGTCAGGGTCTGGGTGATGGTACCGGCGGAAAGACCGGGTATGTATTCACAGGCAGTCAAAGAGCCGGTGACCGTATCCGCCGCCGTACCTGCCTCCTCTGCTGTCAGCTGATATTGGGTGGCACTTTTGGCCGTATCCGCCACAAACACACTGCCGCCGCAGGAAAAACGCTGGCCAGTCAGGTCGGCGGGATCTCCGGAAAAGGTGAAATCC
>CAZSBD010000166.1:0-3422 GCA_964605215.1 uncultured Oscillospiraceae bacterium
CCCTCCAGAGAAACTGCCTTTTGAATCTCCGCCAGACATGCCGGAATGTCCACCGTTTGAAAGCCCAAACGGGTCATGCCTGTATCTACGGTAATATGAATCCGAATCTTTTTTTCCGCCTTGACTGCTGCTTGAGAATAAAGCTGTGCGGTTTCAAAATCATAAATCGGCACTGTAATATCATAGGCCAAAATCTTAAAGATATCGTCCTTCTCTACATAGCCCAAGATCAAAATAGGCGTTTCAATGCCATGGATGCGAAGCTCCACCGCCTCGTCTACCGTGGCTACGGCAAAATAATCCGCACCCTCCTGCTGAAGCATAGAGGCCACCCGAACAGCGCCATGACCATAAGCATCTGCTTTGACAACGCAAAGGGTTTTTCGCCCTGTTAATTTTTTAATTTCATGATAGTTATGTGCAATAGCAGCCAAGCTGACCTGTGCATAAACCCGATTTTTATTCATACTCACATTCCCTGTTATGTATTCCAAGTAAACTTTTTAAAATCCAACTGCAAAACGCAGCTGTCATCTACATAAATATCCCCATGACAAAGAGCGCCGGTTTCCGGATCGAGAAAGACATCCTTGCGGACCTCCTGCCCATCCAGCTCATCTGTAATGGACACAGCCAGCCGCTCTCCCTGCTCTGTTTGTTCCGTCCAGTTTTCTGCAGGCAGCCGCTCCCCCAGATCCCGCAGCAAAACGGAAACCGCATCCGCCGGTGTTACGCCGGTTAGATGAGGCAGTCCGGTCTGCAGCACGGTATCCTGATAGGTAATCGTGGATGTCTCATCCGCCGCTACCGTAAATTCGATGCCAGACACGCTCTCCGGCTGCAAAATGGTGATATGATCCTGCTGATCCGGAATCCGCTGAAAAGCAATTTGATAGCTTTGGTTCTGCTCTCCCAGATTTTCCGTGATGGAGACCTCTGTCTCCAAAGACCCATTCTGATACTGCTCCGAAATTTTCTGCAAACGATCCTGAGAATTCTCAGAATGAGAAATGCCGCATGCCGACAACAAAAGCAGCATAGCCGCCCCAATCGCCCTTATTTTTCGCAAAAATTACCACTCCCTGGAATTATACTTCCGAAGTACCTGTGGTATTTTTTGCAGCATATCCGTAGGAGTCATGCCATATTCCCCCAGCTGATTGGCTGCCAGATCCCCCGCCTTACCGTGGAGATATACGCCGCATGCTGCCGCATCTGCCGGAAGCAGCCCCTGCCCTGCAAGGGACAGGATCATACCTGCCAGCACATCTCCGCTGCCGCCTTTGGCCATACCCGGATTGCCGGTGGTATTTTCCAGCACGGTTCCATCCGGCAAAGCCACTAAAGTTCGATGACCTTTCAGCACCAAAATACATCGATGGGTTTTGGCAAAATCTGTGGCCTCACCAACTCGATCGGTCACATTCTCCTGTCCGGTCAACCTGCAAAATTCTCCTTCATGGGGAGTCAAGATCACAGGATACTTGGATTTTTCTAAAACCAGTATATTCTTTGCCACCGCATTTATGCCATCTGCATCCAGAATCAAAGGAACCTGCGCATGCTTTACAAGTTCACAGATGATTTGAGTGACACCTTCACTTTGACCCAAGCCCGGACCTGCAAGCAAAGCATCTCTTGTGCTGCTTAATACTTGAGACAGACAGTCCGGATGAAGCTTTCCGTCCGCATCCTCCTGTACAGGACGCACCACCGGCTCATTTAGCTTAAATGCCAACACCGGATAAATGCTTTGGGGAATCATCAGCGTCACAACGCCGCTGCCAGTGCGCACCGCTGCCTGAGCCGCAAAATAGGCCGCCCCGGTATAGCCTCGACAGCCGCACAAAGCCGTTACCCTGCCATAATCGTTTTTATTGGAAGAGGGATTCCGAATCGGAATTCTATCCTCTACAAATTTTTCGTCGATACGAATCATAAAGAACCCTCCTCCCATAAAACGCAGGCGATGGCATATTCCCGGCTGTGAGAAATGGATACAGAAAACCGCCAATCCGGCTGTTCCCTCACCTTAAGAATCGGTGCACCATGAGCATCATGGGAAACCACCAGATCCGTAGGAAGAATCCGCCCAATAAAGCCGGTGCCAACGGCCTTGATCCCTGCTTCCTTGGCACAAAACAGCCCCGCAGCTGTGGCAAACCGGCCGGCACCCTTGCTAAGAATATAGACCTGCTCTTCCGGCGTATAGATCCGATCCATAAATCTCTGATTTTCCAGCTTGCCGTGAAAGCGATAAATCTCTACAATATCTGTTCCAATTCTCATAGCAAACCTCCGCCAACTTTATTTCAAATTATACTACTGCCTATACCGGATTGCAAGCCGATATCCTAATAAAAGAAGAGCGGCTTTACGCCGCTCTTCCCTTGTCAAAAATTTACCTTACCGCATTATCCTGGAGGCCAGCCCAGATTTCTGCCTGCCAATACATGAAAATGCAGGTGGAATACAGTCTGTCCTGCCTGTTCGCCGCAGTTGGTTACCACACGATAGCTTTCAATGGAAAGCTCCTTTGCGATCTTTGCAATCACCTGATAGCAATAGCCAACGATATCTCGATTTTCTTCCGTAATATCCAAAGCGCAGGGAATATGCTCTTTGGGAATTACCAGAAAATGAGTCGGTGCTGCCGGTTCAATGTCATAAAAAGCATATACTCTCTCATCCTCATAAATTTTACGGGACGGAATCTCGCCGGCGATGATTTTACAGAAAATACAATCTGCCATAATACGCCTCCTTTTCTATTTACAGCATTGCCTCCACAATGTTGTTGACTGCTTCCAAAGCTTCTTCTACCTTAGCCGAATTTTTGCCGCCTGCAGTTGCGCTGTCCGGACGGCCACCGCCGCCACCGCCGCACATCTTAGCTACTTCCTTAATAATCTTACCGGCGTGTGCGCCCTTCTTCACGGCTTCCTTGCCGCAAACGCACTGCAACAGCACCTTGCCTTCCGGCGTTGCCGTTGCCAAAACAGCTACCATATTGGGTTCCTTCTCCCGAATGGTATCGCCCATGCTGCGCAGAGCATCTGCATTGGAATCCTTCAGATTGGCTGCAATTACATTAACGCCTTTCACATCCTTAGCTGCATTGAACAGATTAACAGCTTCGATGCTTGCCAGCTTTGCTGTCAGCTTGTCGATATCCTTGCTCATATCCCGCATTTCTGTCAGAATCTGCTCTACACGGTGAGTCATTTCTGCCGGTGTGGTTTTCAGGATTTTGGAAACCTGGAGAATGCGATCCTGATCCCGCTTAGTCAGCTCCAATACCTTTTTGCCGGTGTAAGCCTCTACACGACGCACGCCGGATGCAACAGAGCTTTCGCTGACCAGCTTGAACATACCCACCTTTGCGGTATTATCCAAATGTGTACCGCCACAGAATTCAATGG
>CAZSBD010000167.1:0-3383 GCA_964605215.1 uncultured Oscillospiraceae bacterium
GGCCGATTCTGGCGGAAATCCAGGCCCTCACATGCAAAACCTCCTTTGGCGTGCCCCGGCGTATGGCGGCTGGTGTAGATTATAACCGGATGGTGTTGCTGTTGGCGATTTTAGAAAAACGAGTGGGGCTGTATTTGTCTGCCAATGACGCTTATATTAATGTAGTAGGGGGTATGAAGCTGGAGGAACCGGCCATGGATCTGCCTATGGTTTTGGCGTTGGCTTCCAGCTATCGGGACAAGCCCTTGGATGAGGGAATCATGGCCTTTGGTGAAATTGGCCTGACCGGTGAGCTGCGGGCTGTGACGGCAGCCACTCAGCGAATTTGGGAAGCCAGCAGACTAGGCTTCCATACCTGTATTATGCCCGTGCAGGATCTGGGCGAAAATATGCCGGAGGATTTGCGTATCATTCAGGTAAAAAATGTAGCGCAGGCCATTTCTCAGGTATTGGCGTAACGAAAAAAGGATCTTCTGATTGGGTTCAGGCAGAAGATCCTTTTTATGATGCCTTTTTAAAAATGTAGTTGGTCGTCAGATAAATTGAACACCATTAAGCCTTTTTTGCGAGCGTATTTTACGGTATAGGCGGTTCCGCCGGTTGGGCGCTCTAAATAGCAGATGCAGTATTGGCTGCGATCTACAAGCTGCCGGTTTCGCTGATGCATGCAGCCCGGCTCATAGGTTTCACACGCATAGAGGACTTGATCTGCCTGCCTTTTGATGGTATCATAAATTTCGGTATCTGTGATAGACCAGCGCTGGTTTTGATCCTTGCAGGGAAGAATTAAAATAAGCTGAATTCTGGGAAACAGTACCTTGAGTTTTAGAACGATTTCAGCGGCTAGAGTGTCGAACCCCAGTGCGCCGCCGGTACAAAAGTAGAAAACGCCATGTTCCGCTAAATGTTTTATGATGGTCTCCAGGCGCTTCTTAACAATAGAAGTCGGTAAATCCATTTTTCTGTGTCCGGTAAAGCAGCAGGTATTTTCCGGTATGAAAGGTTTATTTATAGACATAATATCATTATCCCCTAGATATAAAATTACTCCTAATAAGACTAGTTATAATATCGTGATTCATTAAATCGCGACTTCTTATTTATGGATTTATTATATAGAATATTCACAGAAAAGTAAAGGGGGTAGAGATTATGGTTTATGGCGAATACACCAGTCAAGATGCTTTGATTATGAATTTTGGAGAGGTCGTTTGCCATCTCCCAGAAATTTTAAATGAGCGTGGAATTTCTAAAAACCGGCTTTGTAAAGATCTGGACATCCCTCGCACGAATTTTAACAGATATTGCCGCGGGGAGTTTCAGCGGATTGACGTAGGCTTTATCTGCAAAATTTGCTGGTATTTGGAAATTGACTTAAACCAGCTGTTTGAATATAAGCGCCCGGATCAGGAGCTTCAGCCTTGGATGCCCCAGCCGCCAGAAACAACAGAATAATAGTAGAATAGTAGATGCCTTTTTTTCGGAAAGGGCATTTTTCATTTCACATAAATGCTAGAAAGCAGTACAAACTAAAAAAGAACAAAATCATCTATTGACTTAGCAGTTAGCAGGTGCTAATATGAAACTATACCCCCCGGGGGTGTGGAGGTATCCCATATGAAACAAAAATTCAAAGTGACAGGCATGAGCTGCGCAGCTTGCTCTGCCCATGTGGAAAAAGCCGTAAATGAGTTAGAAGGCGTTAGTAAGGCGGAGGTCAACCTGCTGGCATCCAGCATGCAGGTGACTTATGACGAAGAAAAGCTGACCAGCGCCCAGATTATTCAGGCGGTGGAACAGGCGGGCTACGGCGCCTTTTTGCCGGAAGCGGGGCAAAAGCCCCAAGGGCCGGAGGATACGACCGAGGAGGAATGCCGTGAAATGAAGCGGCGTTTTATCATCTCCCTGTGCTTTTTAGCGCCGCTAATGTATGTTTCGATGCATCATATGATTGCCTATCCATTTCCGGCTATTCTCCACGGTTCAGAAAATGCAGCGGCTTTTGCCTTGACACAGTTTTTGCTGTGTCTGCCTATTTTGCTGGTCAATCGGAAATATTTTCAAGTGGGCTTCCGAACTCTGTGGAACCGCAGTCCCAATATGGATTCTTTGATTGCCTTAGGCTCGGCGGCGGCCCTGTTTTACGGCGTGTTCTCTATGTATCAGATCGGCTATGGCTTGGGTCACGGCGACTGGTCTCGGGTGACCCAGTACAGCAATGATTTATACTTTGAATCTGCCGCTATGATTTTAACCCTGATTACCTTGGGCAAATATTTGGAAACCCGTTCCAAAGGCAAAACCTCAGAGGCCATCCGCAAGCTGATGCATTTGATGCCGGATACGGCTGTTGTGGAACGGGACGGACAGCAAATCGAAATTCCCTCGGCAGATATCCGGCTGACAGATTTCGTCTTGGTTCGTCCCGGCCAGCGAGTGCCGGTAGACGGCAGGGTGGAAGAAGGAGAAAGCCATTTGGATCAATCCGCCATTACTGGTGAGAGTATGCCAGTCTCGAAAAAGGCAGGGGATGCAGTCATCAGCGCATCCATTAACCAAACTGGTTTTTTGAAGATCCGGCCAGAAAAGGTGGGCAATAATACCACCCTGGCGCAGATTATCCAGCTGGTAGAGGAGGCAAGTGCTTCCAAGGCGCCTATTTCCCGTCTGGCGGATAAGATCAGCGGCATTTTTGTCCCCACGGTTATTTGCATTTCGCTGGTAACTCTGGCGATTTGGCTGTTTACCGGCCACACCCCGGAATTTGCCTTGTCTATGGCCATTTCCGTTCTGGTGATCTCCTGTCCCTGCGCCCTGGGGTTAGCAACGCCGGTGGCTGTTATGGTAGGAACGGGCAAGGGTGCGGAAAATGGTATCCTGATCCGCTCGGCAGAAGCTTTGGAGACTGCTCATCGGGTGAATATGGTAGTGCTGGATAAGACTGGCACTGTTACCGCAGGCAAGCCGGTGGTAACAGATTTAGCTGTGTTTGGCCATATGACAGAGCAGGAGGCCGTCACTCTGGCTGCGGCGGCAGAGCAGCAGTCAGAGCATCCCCTGGCTAAGGCTGTGCTGCGATATGCGGAGGAACAGGGCTGGGCGATTCCAGCAGCGGAAAGTTTCCGGGCGGAGACCGGTAAGGGGATTGAGGCCCAGGTGGATGGACGGGAAATTTTAGCGGGCAACCTCCGCTTTTTGCAGGAATGTGGGATCCGATGGGAAGTAGGACAGGCGCAGCGAGAGCAATGGGAAGAGGAAGGCAAGACCATTCTCTACTTTGCAGCAGAGGGTAAGCCATTGTGTATGCTGGCGGTGTTTGACGCCATCAAGCCGGAAAGCGCCCAGGCGGTAGCCGCCCTGCGAAAGCTGGGCAAACGGGTGCT
>CAZSBD010000168.1:0-3265 GCA_964605215.1 uncultured Oscillospiraceae bacterium
TTTCTCCCAATGAAAAGGTGAGCAACAAGGAAATCGATTTGCTTATCCATCGGGTATTTGCTCTGGAAGGCAGCAACTTGCGAGATGATTTTTATGCGACGATCAATAAGGCTGTACTAGATAGCAGTACCATTTTGCCTGGATATACCGGAACCGGTTCTTTTGTGGATTTGAGCATTGCGGCTAATCAGAATGTGGCAACTCTCATTCAGGAAATTGTGACTTCAGGTGGCAAAACCCAAGGCGAAAAGAATATTGCCGCCCTCTATGGTAATATTATGGATCAGAAGGGAAGGGATACCGCAGGCATGCAGCCCATTCAGAAATACTTAGATGCTATCAATCAGGCAAAAAGTCTTTCTGAGCTGATGGCAGTTCATAGTCAAATTCAAAATGATTTGTGCAGCTCTATGCTGCTGGGATTCGGCTTGTCTATTGATCAGAAAGACAGCACAAATTATATGGTAGCTTTTAGTTCTTTTAGTCCAAGCTTAGGCCAGAGCGGTTATCAGAATACAGAGCCTGCCCAAAAGCAGGCGTATATGCAATATGTAAAAACTCTGTTCCAACTGGGCGGCAGCGATGAAAAAACTGCAGCACAGCAGGCCCGGATTGTTTGGGATACAGAAGCAGCTGTTGCAGCAAAGTCTCTCACCAATCAGGAATGGGGCGATGTAGATAAAACCTATCATGTTTATACGCTGGATCAGCTGCAAGCTATGTTTCCCAATGTGGATTTGCGTGAAATTTATAAACAATCCGGTCTGAAAGAAACTGACCGAATCCTTGTCAGTGATGAGAGTCAGCTCAAAGCCTGCGCTACGTTCTTTGATGATGCCCATTTGGAAACACTGCGGGCAATTTTACGTTTTCAGATTTTAGGCAATTATGGCGGTTGTTTAAATCATGAGTTTGTTGATGCAGCCAACACTTTTGCTCAATCTTACTATGGAATTTCAGGCTCCATCTCTGATGCAGAAAGTGCAGCTCAAGTGGTGCAGTCTGCTTTATCTGATTATTTGGGCGAAGCTTATGTGTCCCGCTATTTTTCGTCTAAAGCAAAGGCGGACGTAGAGGGCATGGTTGAGGAAATTCTAAGTGTTTATGAGAATCGAATTCAAAATTTAGATTGGATGAGTCAGACTACGAAAGAAAAAGCCATTCGCAAGCTGCAGACAATGAAAATCCACATTGGTTATCCGGATCAATGGGATACGGATTTACAAGGTTTAGTTTTGAAAAATGCAGATCAAGGAGGCAGCTACTTTGAAAATGTAGTTGAGATGAGTAAGCATTATAAAGTTTTGAATCAGAAATTTCAGCAGGAGAAGGTAGATAAGGATCAATGGAATTTTGCCCCATATACGGTAAATGCATGTTATATTCCCACGGCAAATACCATTGAATTCCCGGCAGGTATTTTGCAAAAGCCTTTTTATGATGTAAACGCATCGAAGGAGGAAAATTTGGGTGGCATTGGTTATGTTATTGCCCATGAAATCACCCATGCCTTTGATAATAATGGTGCTAAATATGATGAAAACGGCAATGCGACTGATTGGTGGACGCAAGAAGACTACAGTAAATTCCAATCTCTTTGTGATCAGGTGGTAAGCTTTTATGATGGTCGGGAAATCGCTCCCGGTATTATTTGCGATGGCCAGCTGACTCTTTCGGAGAACATTGCGGATTTAGGCGCTGTGGCATGTATCACGCAGATTGAAAGTCAGAGTAAAGCGCCGGATTACAAGACATTGTATACCAGTGCATCCAAGATTTGGTGCAGCAGCTATACGCGAGAATTGCGGATTGCTTTGTCTCAAAGTGATGTTCACGCACCAGATAAGCTTCGCGGCGGTTTAATCTTTGCAAATTTTGAGCCGTTTTATCAAGCTTTTGATATTAAGCCTGGTGATGGTATGTATGTTGCGCCCGAGGATCGAGTTGTAATTTGGTAAATTTTAACATAAATATGTAAAATCCCTTGGATAAAATGATTTGTCCAGGGGATTTCTATGCATAAAAATCGGATCAACTTTTGCCGATCCGATTTCAAATAAATTAAATTACTTTGCCAGCAGCTTCTTGATTCTCTCGATTGCTTCTTTGGTCTTCTCCTTATCGCCAAAAGCAGTCAGACGGAAGAAATGCTCACCGTTTTCGCCGAAGCCTGCACCGGGAGTTCCTACAACATGGGCATTCTCCAGCAGATAGTCAAAGAATTCCCAAGAACCCATATCGTTCGGACACTTCATCCAAATATAGGGGGAGTTCTTACCGCCGGTGAACCAAATGCCCAGTTCGGTGAGAGCATCCGCCAGAGCTGCAGCATTCTCCTTGTAATAGCTCAGGTTTTCCTGAATCTGAGCCTGTGCTTCGGGAGAGAAGACAGCTTCTGCGCCTCTTTGAACAATATAAGGAACGCCGTTAAACTTGGTGGTCTGACGGCGCAGCCACATTTTATTAAGAGAAACACCATCAAAGGTCAGCTCTTCCGGAACAATGGTATAGCCGCAGCGAGTACCGGTGAAGCCAGCAGTCTTGGACAGAGAGCAAAGCTCGATGGCACACTTTTTGGCACCTTCAATTTCAAAAATGCTCCGAGGCAGGTTTTCGTCTACAATAAAGCATTCATACGCTGCGTCATACAGGATCACAGCATTGTTTGCCAAGGCGTAGTCTACCCAAACCTTCAGGCTGTCACGGTCATAAGCCGCACCAGTAGGATTATTGGGTGAGCAAAGATAAATAATATCCGCATGAACGGAAGGATCAGGCATCGGCAAGAAGCCATTGGATTCATTGGCATCCATAAAGATTACCTTGCGGCCTGCCATTACATTGGTATCCCAGTAAACGGGATAAACCGGATCGGGGATTAGAACTACGTTATCAGTGCTGAAGATATCCAGAATGTTGCCGCAGTCTGACTTTGCGCCGTCAGAAATAAAAATCTCATTGAGAGCAATTTCTGTATTGTGGGAAGCATAGTATCCCTGGACTGCTTTCTTTAGGAAATCATAACCCTGTTCCGGACCATAGCCGCGGAAGGTTGCCTGCACACCCATTTCATCTACAGCTTTATGCATAGCGTCAATGACCGCAGGAGCCAGAGGAAGGGTAACATCACCAATGCTTAACCGGATAATATCTGCTTCTGGGTGAGCAGTGGCAAACTCATTTTGTTTACGGGCAACGGTAGAAAACAGATAGCTTTCTTTCAGATTCTGATAATTTACGTTAGTTTTCATTCTTTTGTCTCCTT
>CAZSBD010000169.1:0-3240 GCA_964605215.1 uncultured Oscillospiraceae bacterium
GATGTGGTTTTCCTCTGCATCGTCAATTTTACCCTTGACCTTCGCCATTTTCGCTGCAATCATATACAGAGCTGCCAACTGCGCGGAATATGCCTTGGTTGTGGCCACGGCAATTTCCGGTCCTGCCCATGTATACAGCACTCCGTCAGCCTCACGAGCGATAGTAGAGGACACCACGTTGACAACCGCAATGGTGAAAGCGCCTTTTTCTTTTGCCTGACGAAGAGCAGCCAAAGTATCCGCTGTCTCACCGGACTGGCTGATGATAATACACAAATCCCTTTCGGAGATGATGGGATTATTATACCGGAACTCAGAAGCAACCTCAGCAGTGCAGCGAACCCTGCACAGGTTCTGGATGATATTCTTGCCTACCATGCCTGCATGGAGAGCGGAACCGCATGCCACGATGTAAACCCCTTCTATTGCTTTTAACCGTTCATCTGTCAAGCCGTTGTTTTCAAATACAATATGACCATTCTGAATTCTTGGGGTAATAGTATCTGCCACTGCCTTGGGCTGTTCCATGATCTCCTTAATCATAAAATGCTCATAGCCGCCCTTTTCTGCTGCTTTCAGGTCCCATGTAACGGTCTGAATCTCCTTCTGGATCACATCACCAAACTTATTCATAACCACTACACTGTCCGGACGGACAATCGCTACCTCATTGTCATCCAGCACGATATATTTCTTAGTACGGGAAATAATAGCCGGAATATCCGAAGCGATCAGATTTTCCCCTTCGCCGATACCAATAATCAACGGGCTGTCTCGACGAGCGGCTACGATTTCATCCGGACAATCCATACCCACAACGCCCAAGGCATAGGAACCTCTCACCATAGAAACCGCCTTGAGGACGGTCTGAGCCAGAGACGTACCATCCGTCTTCATTAAAAAATCTACCAAATGAGCAACCGTTTCTGTATCCGTTTCGGAATGGAATATATAACCTTTGGACTCTAAAGACTGCCGCAACTCCATGTAATTTTCAATGATACCATTATGTACCACCGCAACGCCGCCCTCGCCGCCTAAATGCGGATGAGAATTGGCTTCGGAAGGACCGCCATGGGTTGCCCAACGAGTATGACCAATACCACAAGTGCAGGAAAGATTGCCTGCTTCCTTAAGCTTTTCTTCCAGATTTTTAATTCTGCCCTTGGTCTTAACTATCTTTAAGCCGTCTTTGCAAAAAGCTGCAATGCCTGCAGAATCATAACCACGATATTCTAAGCTGTAAAGGCCTTTCAGTAATACATCAATCGCATCTGTTTTACCAGTAAAACCTACAATGCCACACATAATCTATTCCTCCATAAAGAGCATACTTTTTTCAAAATGGGTATAAAAATAGTGGGTCATGCGGGATCCCTTTGTCACGCTGATCACTCAGCCCTTTTGTGGAACCGCTTACGACTGCCTCACCTCCAGCCGGGGAACTATCCGCCGAATTTTCGATCAGCTCCCAACCTCGTCAGCTGCCTTGGCAGCTCTGGCGCTTTCCTTCTTCGCTTTTCGTCTAAAAAATGGGACTCACTCCTCTCTTAAATAATAAGCTGCATGGATACGATGACCGCATCTATGCAGCTGCTCTTATTTATTATACGATACTCTCAACGACTTTGGCAACCTCTTTTGCACAGTTCTCTACGGATTCTTTTTCTTTTCCTTCTACCATGACCCGTACCAAAGCTTCTGTACCAGAAGGACGCACCAAAATTCGGCCCTCACCCAGCTTTTCTTCGGCTGCCTGAATTGCCGCTTTTACCTCCGGCATTTGAGCTATAGCGTGTTTTTGGGCGTTGGGAACCTTAACATTGACCATCACCTGAGGGAAGGGAACTACTTCCTTGGCAATATCCGAAGCCTTTCTGCCGCTTTCCTTCAGAATATGGATAAACTGTACTGCCGTCAGCTCACCATCACCTGTTGTGGCATATTCTAAGAAAATTACATGACCAGACTGCTCTCCGCCCAGCATATAACCGCCCTCCAGCATTTTTTCCAGCACATAACGGTCGCCAACATTGGAGCACTCAATAGAAAAGCCCTTCTCTCTAGCATAAGCGTGCAAGCCCATATTGGAGAGAATAGTTGCTACAAAAGCATTGTTCCGCAGTTTCCCTTCTTTTTTCATATAAGCGGCACATACAGCCATAATCCGGTCTCCGTCCAGCACTTCGCCCTGATCGTCTACTACCAGGCAACGATCTGCATCCCCGTCAAACGCGACACCCAAATCATAATTTCCGCTGCGCACCCGCTCCTGAAGCTTTTCCAAATGGGTAGATCCGCAACCGATATTGATATTCAAACCATCCGGCTCATAATATCGAATCTCTGCCTGGCATTCCAGTTTGCGGAACAGACGAGCCGCTGTCCGGCTGGCCGCACCATTAGCGCAGTCCACCGCTACCACCATACCGGAAAGATCGCCGGAAATGGTACTTGCCACATAATCGGTATACTCCTCCACTGGATCAACCGGAGATTTCAGCTGACGACCTAGATCTGCGCCCACAGCCATAGGAATCTCATCCGTCCGGTCAATATATTCCTCGATCTCCCCCTCTAGTTCATCGGAAAGCTTGTAACCGTTGCCGGCAAAGATCTTGATGCCGTTATATTCATAAGGATTGTGAGAGGCAGAAATGACAATACCAGCATCCGCCTTGTGCTTAATGGTCAAATAAGCCACTGCCGGGGTCGGAATGGTGCCTAAGATCTCCACATCCGCTCCTACGCTGCAAATACCGGCAATCAAAGCTGCCTCCAACATATCTGAAGAAATGCGGGTGTCCTTACCGATGAGGATCTTCGCCTTTCCTCTTGCCTGCTTAGTCAATACATACGCTGCTGCTTTGCCGATCTTATAGGCCAACAGTGCGTCTAATTCTTCATTCGCCACACCGCGAATTCCGTCTGTTCCAAAATACTTTCCCACGTTCTATACTCTCCTCATATTATTCAAAAATCAAGGTCTGCTGTCCCGGCTGCTGCAAATTCAAATGTTTATAGGCGCTTGCCGTCACACAGCGTCCCCGGGGTGTTCGATTTAAAAAGCCAATCTGCATCAAATAGGGCTCGTAAACATCTTCCAAAGTAACCGCTTCTTCACCAATGGTAGCCGCCAGGGTCTCCAGACCCACTGGACCTCCGTTAAAATTTTCAATGATGCTGGTAAGCATCCGCCGGTCAATGGCATCCAACCCCAGCTGATCCACCTCCAAGGCA
>CAZSBD010000170.1:0-2874 GCA_964605215.1 uncultured Oscillospiraceae bacterium
TAAGCCAGAGCCGCAGCGGTAGGCTCGTTGATAATACGCAGAACATCCAAACCTGCGATCTTACCAGCGTCCTTCGTTGCCTGACGCTGGGAGTCCGTGAAGTAAGCGGGAACGGTGATTACCGCCTGGGTAACGGGAGAGCCGATATAAGCCTCTGCGTCTGCCTTGATCTTCTGCAGGATCATCGCGGAAATCTCCTGAGGGGAGAACTTCTTGTCGTCGATGGCAACTCTGCGGTCGGTACCCATATCACGCTTGATGGACATGATGGTCCGGTCGTGGTTGGTAACGGCCTGTCTTTTGGCCACCTGACCTACCATTCTTTCGCCGGTCTTGCTAAATGCGACAACAGAGGGAGTCGTTCTTGCACCTTCTGCGTTGGGGATGACAACAGCCTCGCCGCCTTCCATAACAGCGACGCAGGAGTTGGTTGTACCTAAGTCAATACCAATAATTTTGCCCATAATAAATGCCTCCAATTATATTTTCAGATCATGTTTCAACAAAGTTATAAAAGCTGTGATTTTGACAGCCTAATTTGCTACCTTTACGATAGCGTGGCGGACGATCCTGCTTTCGCCTGACCGGAAGCCCTTTTGGAAGACCTCTGCAATGGCGTTTTCGCCTAAGTTTTCGTCCTCAATATGCATCACGGCCTCCGCCACGTTGGGATCAAAAGGATCGCCAGGGGCAAGCTCAATTTCCGTAACGCCGATGGATTTGAAGGACTCCAGAAGCTGCTTTAAGATCAGATCTACGCCCTTTTTGTATTCTTCATCATGGCTGGCCTGCTGAACAGCCCGTTCCAGGTTATCATAGGTGGGCAGCAGAGCCTTGACAGCATAGCTGACAGCGTCGGCGTGGATACCGGCCTGCTCTTTGGCAGAACGCTTTCGGTAATTGTCGTATTCCGCTGCCATCCGCAGATAACGGGTGTTCAGTTCGTCATATTTCTGCTGTAATTCCGCGTGGTCCTTTTCCAGCTTTTCCAAAGCGGCAGAGGCTTTCTTTTCCGCCCGCTTTTCCTTAAAGGTTTCCTTGTGAGACGCCTCCTTTTCCGTTTCCTCCGCTGGGGGTGTGGTTTCCTCGGGTGTAGTTTCCTCGGGTGTGGTTTCCTCGGGTGTGGTTTCCACGGGGGCGGTTTCCTCGGGGGCGGTTTCCGGCTGATTCTGCCGGATCTCTTCTTCCTGATTTGTCATATATTACTCCTTTATAATCAATCGTCGTTTTCGTCATTTAAAAAGGTATTGGCAATCAGCTTATTCAACTCCTTGGCAAATAATGCCAACCGGGCGGATACATTTGCATAGTCCATCCGGGAGGGGCCGACAATGCCGATGATGCCCTGGCCGATTTTGCCGATGTTATAGGTGGCGTAAACCATGCTGGCATCAGATGCGGGACCTTGGCCGGCGCCCGGGCCGATGGCGATCTGTACGCCGTCCACCTCTGTCCGGTAAGAGGCCAGAGAGGCCAGATTGCGGTTGTCGGAAATGTAGTCCAGCAAGGCCTGAGCCTTGTGGGCGTCCTGATATTCCGGATAAGCCAACAGTTTGGAAGCGCCTTCTACAAACAGCTGTTGATTGCCGGATTCCCCGACCAGTTCCGCCAGATATTCGGCGATGGGAGCCAGCAGGGCGGAAATGCCTGCCGCCCGGCGGACGATGTCAAATCGTTCCGGGGTGATCTCGTGGATCGGAATGCCGGTGAGGGTCTGGTTTAAAACATAGGTGAGAAGTCCGGCTTCCTCCTTGGTGACGGCTACAGCCGTGCGGATCAGCTTGTTTTTGACCACGCCGGTTCGGGTGACCACCACGACGACGAAGGTCGTATCGTCTACAGCGATGATTTCAAACTGCTTGATGACCGCTTCGTTCATCACCGGAGTGAGGGCCACGGTGGTGTAGCGGGTCAGCTCGGCAATCAGCTTGCCGGCCTGAGAAAGCAGCTTGTCAAGTTCCTTGATTTTCAGCTGCATCGCTTTGCTGATATTTGCGGCTTCCGTAGGAGGAAGGGTGGGCAGGCCCATCAGCTCATCCACATACAGCCGATAGCCGGAGGGGGATGGGATACGGCCGGCAGAGGTATGGGGCTTTTCCAAATAACCCATCTCTTCCAGCTCGCTCATCTCGTTGCGGATGGTGGCCGAGGAATAATTAAGCTCCGGCCGTCCGGAAAGAGCTTTAGAGCCAACCGGTTCCGCCGTCAGGATATAATCTCCGATGATGGCCTTTAGGATTTGCTTTTTTCTAGGGGATAATTCCATGGGGCTGCTCCTTTCTTAGCATTAGCACTCCTTGCCTTCGAGTGCTAATGCTAATTTAGCACGCTGGGCGGTCATTGTCAAGGGACGAAAAGGCAAGAAAGCAAAAAAGACATAAAAAATTTACAAATGTTCAGGATTTTGTAAGAGTTACCGTTGAGACTTATCCGTAGGGCATGTTATAATAAAAATACTTGTATGTATTTTGGGGCTGCTGGTTTTGATTCCATTTTTGTAAGAATTTGCTGTTATTTGGATAGAAACGGATCTGTCTTTGGCAGATACCAAGGAGAAAGTAAGCATCCATGAAAGATCAATCCTTGAGAAATTTCTCCATGATCGCCCACGTCGGCCATAGCAAATCCCCATCCCACAAAATCAGAGAATTTTGCGGGAACCCTTTATAAATGCGGCTGGTAAAAATGAATTTCACCAGTCTTCGCTCCACTCGGAGCGCCCCAAAGGGGCCCCGATGTGGATTTGCAAATTATCAGGAGGAAAGCATATGAGAGATCAATCCTTAGAAATTTCTCCATGATCGCCTACGTCGGCCATGGCAAATCCCCATCCCACAAAATCAGAGAATTTTGCGGGAACCCTTTATAAATGCG
>CAZSBD010000170.1:2974-3231 GCA_964605215.1 uncultured Oscillospiraceae bacterium
GCTGGTAAAAATGAATTTCACCAGTCTTCGCTCCACTCGGAGCGCCCCAAAAAGGGGCCCCGATGTGGATTTGCAAATTATCAGGAGGAAAGCATATGAAAGATCAATCCTTAATACGAAATTTCTCCATTATCGCCCACATCGATCATGGCAAATCCACTTTAGCTGACCGTTTGCTGGAAAAATGCGAAACGGTAAGCCAGCGGGAAATGGCGGATCAGCTGCTGGATAATATGGAGCTGGAGCGGGAGCGGGGC
>CAZSBD010000171.1:0-3231 GCA_964605215.1 uncultured Oscillospiraceae bacterium
GTTGGGGCCGGTGACAGCTACAAAGCGATCGATGATGTTCAGATTGATATTTTTAAGGATCTCTTTTTCCTTTGCGTTTTCACTGACTTGAAAAGAAATATTTTTAAGCTCCAGCATGTAGATTCCTTCCTTTATTTCCTGGTATTACAAAAAATGTTCTTCCTACTATTATAAACGAATCCCGGCCAAAAGGGAATATAAAGTTTATTTTACGTAATTTTTTCAGCTTTATTACGAAAAACCCGCTAAAAAAGCGGGTTTATTTGCTGGCAAGGTAAAAAAGGGCAGGATTCAGTCAAAATGAAAGGCGGTACCTTTTTTAATAGAGGGGCAGGCCACCGGTGATCGAATCGACCCGTTGGGCGGGCAAAGGCTCTAAGGCCAGGCAGGTATAGGTGGGCTGGCCGTGGAATTCCGTGCAGCCCGCATCCCGGATCAGGGCGGACAGAATGCCGGCCTCCTGGGCTTTGCGGTGGATATCCAGCAGGGCTTCCTCGGAATCCACATAGACACAGATCTTGGCCACGCCGTCATGGAACCAGCGGCTCAGCGGGGTATCCGGTTTATCACCGGGCTGAAGGACAACCCCGCCGGGGACGGAGACAATATCCGTAAGGCGATTTTCCCGGGCAAGGGCCATCAGCACCGCTTCTACGCAGGCGTGACCGGCCTGGGCGGCAATTTTGCCCTTGCGCATTTTCAGATCCCGGCGGACAACGATCATTTGTTTGGAAGTATACATTATCTATAACCTCGATTTCTTTTTCTCCGCCACAAAAGACTGTGCGGCGGAGGGAAAATATGATACACTAATAAAAAATATCGACCCTATACAGAAAGGATGAATTTCTATGGAACAAAACAGAAGAACAGCGGCAGTCTTTTTCTCTCCTACAGAGACCAGCAAAAAAGGCGTGCTGGCAATGACGGAGGCCTTTACCAACACGCCGGAGATCTATGATGTAACCCTGCCGGGGGAAAAGCCGTTGGAGATCCAGCTGGGCGGTGCGGATTTCGCGGTGTTTGGCGCGCCGGTTTACGGCGGCCGGATTTTTCGGGGCGCTCTGGAACGGATGGCCGGCATTCGGGGCGATCAGACCCCCTGCATCGTCACGGTTACCTACGGCAATCGGGATTATGACGATGCTCTGCTGGAGCTTTGTGATTTTGTCCGGGCACATGGCTTTGTCATTGTAGGCGCGGCGGCTCTTGTGGGAGAGCATACTTACGGTGATATCCAAAAGGGACGGCCCAATGAAGAAGATCTGGCGCAGGATCTGCTGTTTGCGCAGCAGATGCGATACAAAGAGGCAGCCGGTCAGTATTTGCAGGCAGAAGCGCCGGGCAATCGTCCTTATATCCATGGGGAGGAAGGGGGCAAAGGCGGCCGGTTCCGTCCTTTGACCAGTGAAGCCTGCGTCAAATGCGGATTGTGCGTTCAGGCCTGTCCCCAGGGGGCCATTGATCCTAAGGATTGTCAAACTCTGGATGACAGCAAGTGCATTGCCTGTTTCCGATGTATCCGCAGCTGCCCGAAGGGCGCTAAGAATATGAACGCCGAGCCATATCTCTCCTTTGCCAAGGATTTCACCGCAAAGCTGGCTCAGCCCAAGGCAAACAAGTATTTCAGATAATACAAAAGGCCGCAAGAAAAGCAGAGCGAGACCGCTCTGCTTTTGCATTTAAATTTTAAAGAAAGAATTAAAATTCCCAATCCCGCACCTGATCCAAAGTGGGATAATCGGCAAAGGCCTCCGCGCCGCCGGGACGGGAAACGGCAATAGAACCTGCGCGGGAAGCCAGATCCAGGCACTCCTCGACGGGTAGGTGCCGAGCCAGAGCCGCCACAAAATAGCCGGTAAAGGCATCGCCCGAATTGACAATATCTACTACCTGGGCAGGATACGGCTTTTGCACATAGACTTCCCCATGATAAAGGCAAATGGAACCCTCTTCCCCCAGGGTGACAACGATATTACAGTCCGGATACATTTTTTGCAGCTTGGAAAAAGCCGCAGTGACCTCATCACAATCGGCGATTTCCGTACATTCCGTATCGTTCATAATCAGCCATTCACATTTATTGCAGTTGGTTCGGAAGATGTCTTCATCAATGGGAGATGTATTGAAAATAATGCGCATCCCCTTATCATAGGCGTTGTCGATGAGGTAGGGGATATTGGTGATCTCGTTTTGCAGCAACAGGAAATCCCCCCTGCCAAAGGGCTGGAGATACCGATCGATAAGCGTGGGCGTGATTTCTGAATTGGAGCCGCCATAAACCAGAGCGGCACGTTCGTTTGCTGGGGTAACCTGCAGTATACAGTGGCCTTGCGGGGCGTCACAGACCTGCAGCAGATCCGTGTTCACGCCATGGTTGGTCAGAAAATCCTTGAGATATATGCCGTTTTTGCCCACCAGACCGGCATGATGGACAAACTCACCGGCCCGCGCGATGGCAATGGACTGCTTGAGACCGGAACCGCCAATATCAATCCGGGCCTGACGGGAACGAACGGTTTCGTTACCGGAGCTGAAATGGGGAATCTGATAGACAAAGTCTATGTTAATAGAACCAAAATTTATAATAGCCATAAAAATTCCTCCCACCCAAGATCAACATCCCTCCAGACGTTGATTTTAATCATTTTTAACATAACACAAATACATAGCAAAAACAAGAAAAAACTGTTAAGTTTTAGAATTTTTCGGCGAAAGGGTACAAAATGTTAGGAATACAAATTTTTTCCTAAATTTCAACAGAAAAGTTTTTTGGCAGTGCTGGAGGGTGTAAATAAAATTTGAAATTTTTCCGGTTTTTGTGGTTATTTTATTTCCCTTCCCTTATAATAAACATCAGAGTAAAATCGGATGAAAGCGAGGGAATACCTATGGCTCAAAAAACAAGAAAAGAAATGGATCCTGCGTTTCAGTGGGATTTGACCCCAATCTTTGCGGATCAGGCGGCCTGGGAGCAGGCTTTCGCCAAGGCGCAAAAGGCGGTGGAGGGAATCGACGCTGTGGCAGGCACCTTGACCGCTTCGCCTCAGGCTCTGAAGGCTGGTCTGGATCAGATCTATCAGGCATCTGAGCAGGTGGAAAAGGTTTACCTGTATGCGATGCTGCAAAAGAGCGGAGACAACGGGGATAACGGCTATCAGGAAATGGAAGGCCGGCCCAGCAGGCTTTATGAACCATTGGGACCGGCCGCGGCCTTATTGAGGCGGGAAT
>CAZSBD010000172.1:0-740 GCA_964605215.1 uncultured Oscillospiraceae bacterium
TGCCGACCTGTATTTGGAAGGCGGCGACCAATACCGCGGCTGGTTCCAGTCCTCTATGCTGACCTCTATCGCAGTCAACGGCAAGGCTCCCTATAAGGAGATCATCACCCACGGCTGGACAGTAGACGGCGAAGGCAAGGTTATGCATAAATCTTTGGGCAACGCCATCAGCCCGCAGGATACCATTAAGGAATATGGCGCAGATATTTTCCGTCTGTGGGTTTCTTCTGCGGATTACACCCAGGATATGCGTCTGTCCAAGCAGATCTTAAAGCAGCTGGCTGGCGCTTATCTGAAGATCCGGAATACCAGCCGTTATATGCTGGGTAATCTGAGCGATTTTAATCCCAAGACCGATCTGGTGGCTTATGAAGATATGGCGCAGTTGGATCAGTGGGCGCTGATGCGTTTGAACGAGCTGATCGCTGGCGTTAAGGCGGCTTATGACGATTATGAGTTCCATAGCGTATATCGTGCTATCTATAATTTCTGCGTTGTTGATATGTCCAATCTGTATTTGGATGTCATTAAGGACAGACTGTACTGCGAGAGCAAGGATGGTCAGCTGCGCCGCAGCGCACAGACGGCTATGTATTATATTCTGGACGCTTTGGTTCGGATGATTTCTCCCATCCTGTGCTTCACATCCGATGAAATTTGGCAGGCAATGCCCCATCGGGAGGGTGACGATCTGCGCAATATCGTCTTCAACGATATGCCCAAAACAGAGGATAAGTATG
>CAZSBD010000172.1:750-3189 GCA_964605215.1 uncultured Oscillospiraceae bacterium
TGCGTTCTCTGTTGAGCTGCACGAAAAGTGGGATAAACTGCTGGCAGTTCGTGAGGATGTAAACAAGGCTTTGGAGCAGGCGAGAAATGAAAAGAAGATCGGTAAGCCTTTGGAGGCGCAGATTATCATTGGCGCTTCTCCGGAAACTGCACAGTTCTTAAAGAACTGCGATCAGAATCTGGCAACTCTCTTCATTGTATCTGCTGTTAAGATCGAAGAAGGGGAAGTAGACGGTATGAAGGGCGAAAGCCTGGGCGGCATCACGGTTCGAGTAGAAAAGGCTCAGGGCGAAAAGTGCGAGCGCTGTTGGATCTTCTCCGAGACGGTTGGTAAAAATGAAAAGCATCCCACACTTTGTGAGCGTTGTGCAAGTGTGATTGGATAAAAGAAAGCAGGAAAGGAAAGCTGTAATGAAAATTACAGCTTTCCTGTTATGGAGGAAAATATGGGAGTGATTTTGGCCATTGCGGCGATGATCGGCATGGATCAGCTTGTTAAATTATGGGCGATCCAGGTGTTGCAGCCCGCAGGCTCTATCCCGGTGATTGACGGTGTCTTCTCCCTGACCTATTTGGAAAATCGGGGTGCCGCTTTTAGCTTGCTGGAAAACCGGGTCTGGCTGCTGGCACTGGTAGGCATCGCCATTGTGGCCGCTATCGCCTGGATGATTCGCAAAGAGATCATTACCGGCAAGCTGGCAAAATGGAGTCTGTACTGCATCCTTGGCGGCGCTATCGGCAACTTATTGGATCGGATCTTTCGGGGCTATGTGGTGGATCTGTTTGATTTTCAGCTGATTCATTTCCCGGTATTCAATGTGGCGGATATTTTCGTCTGTGTAGGCGTAGGGGTATTCTGTCTGTATACGTTGTTGTTTTCCGAAAAGGAAGGGAAGAAATGAGGCAGGAAATACAGGTATCTCCGGAGGAGACCGGCAAGCGGCTGGATCGTTTTTTGGCGGAGCAGCTGCCGGAGCTTTCCCGCAGCAGTCTGCAAAATCTGCTGGAGGCAGGACAGGTTACGGTAAACGGCAAAGCAGTAAAGAAAAATTATAAAATGCGGGGCGGCGAGGCGGTTGCCGTAGAGATTCCTCAGCCTCAGGCAGTGGATATTCTGGCGGAGGATATTCCTTTGGATGTGGTTTATGAGGATGCGGATATGATTGTTGTCAATAAGCCTCGGGGCATGGTGGTGCATCCTGCTCCAGGCAACTGGACAGGAACTTTGGTCAATGCCCTGATGCATCATTGCGGGGATAGCCTTTCCGGCATCAACGGTGAGATTCGTCCCGGCATTGTCCACCGGATCGATAAGGACACCAGCGGCCTGTTGGCGGTGGCTAAAAACGACGCCGCCCATCAGAGCCTGGCTGAGCAGATCAAGACCCATGCGGCGGGACGGCTTTACCAGGCAGTGGTTTACGGCAGCCCAAAGGAAGACAGAGGTACTGTCTGCCAGCCCATTGCCCGTCACAGGACAGATCGGAAAAAAATGGCTATCGACCCAGACGGGCGTGAGGCCATCACCCATTATCGGGTGCTGCGGCACTTCAGCGGCTATAGCCATATGGCCTTTCGACTGGAAACTGGCCGCACTCATCAAATCCGAGTACACATGGCCAGCATCGGCCACCCCATCCTTGGGGATCCGCTGTACGGCCCCAAAAAGGATCCCTGGAAGCTGGACGGCCAATGCCTTCACGCTTACGAACTGCACCTGACCCATCCGGTTACCGGCCAGCCTATGGTGTTTCAGGCACCGTTGCCGGATTATTTTCAGGAAGTACTGAAAAAATTGGAGGACAGAGAGAGATGAAATTTCAAAAAGTTCTGTTAGCCAGCGATTTGGACGGCACACTTTTAAACGATGATCGGCAAATAAGCCGGGAAAATCAGGAGGCCTTGCAGTATTTTACAGAAAATGGCGGCACCTTTATTATGGCGACTGGCCGGGCCAAAGGGGCTGCGGCCCACTTTTTGGACTGCCTGCCTATAAACGGCCATGACAGCATCCTCCTGGATGGAGCCATGATCTATAATTATCCGTCAGGGCAGGTGAAAAGGGTCTATACCATGCCTGCCGGGGCGGTGGAAATGCTTCGGAATGTGCTTGACCGATTCCCACATACAGCGGCGGAAATTTATACAGAAGGGCAGGTCTATGTCCTCCAGGAAAACGAGACCACCCGGCAGCATTTTGCAGTCATTCAGATTCCCTATGAAAGGGCGGAGCTGGAAATTGCTCCACCGGTGTCCCGATGGTTCAAGATAAATTTTACCGATGATGTGGAGCATCTGGCGCCGATTAAGACTTATTTAAATCAGAACTACGGCAATCAATATTCTATGGTTTCTTCCGTAGATATTTTTTATGAGATCACCCATCCCAAGGCTACCAAAGGGGAAGCCTTGCGCCAGGTAGCCAAAGCAGAAGGCAAAC
>CAZSBD010000173.1:0-3186 GCA_964605215.1 uncultured Oscillospiraceae bacterium
CGCGATGTATTACAAGCCGGAGGAACTGGTAGGCAAGACCCTGGTGGCCTGCACCAACCTGGCACCCAGAAAGATGATGGGCCTGGCTTCCTGCGGTATGCTCCTGAGCGCTGTAGAGGAGACTGAGGACGGTGAAAACCTGAATCTGGTTATGCTGGATGACAAGATCCCGGCTGGCGCGAAGCTCTGCTAGAGAAAGGAAACAGCAATGAAAAAGAAGCTGATTGCGATGCTGTTGGTATGCGCTATGCTGGCCTCTCTGTCAGCATGCGGTTCGCAAAAAGATACACAGCCGTCGGATACGGAGCCGTTATCCGATGCCGGTACCCAGGAAACGGATGTTTTGTGTACTGGCGCGCCGGAAAACTCCGGTTCTATGCTGTCCGTCTTTGATGCCTTGATTAGATCCATCACGGAAAACAACATGCCCTATGATCCGGAAGATCCGGCGGCCTTTTGGACAGAACTGGCCTATTTAATTGACCGGGACGGCTATAAAAGTCCTAATGCCCGAATCAACGGCGAGAACAATCTGGTTCTGCCTGCCAAGGCGGTTCAGGAATATGCGGCGGCCATGTTTGTCTCTTACGATCGGGAGGAAAACCTGCCCGAAATGCCTCGAGATGATATGATGCTGCGCTATAACGAAGAAAAGGATACCTATACCCTGCAGCCTAGCGATTTCAGTGATGCAGAGATACAGGTGGTCAGCTGCAAGGCAGAGGGGAATGATGTCTATACCCTGCGGGCGGACTATGTCTCCTCAGAGGATCAGACCGTCCTGAGTACATGGGAGATCGTAATGGCAAAGGATAACGATGCGGCGGAAGACGCGCTGTATCACTATCGAGTAGCGGATATTTGCTGCCTGCTCTCCAATACGCAGTCAGCGGCAGGCACTCCATCCGGAGAACGATCCGAGACAAGCTCCCAGACACAAGAAAACGATACCATTACCTTGGATGATGCGGTGGATATCCTGTATGGCATTGGTTCAGACAGAATGAATCTGGATCGTGCCTTGGACGATTGCTTCATTTCTCCCGACGGCAGTACGGCCAGCATTGAAGGCCACACCTGCTATGCTATCAATGTATATGAGGATGTCAGCCAGGATAATCTGCTTGGCTCCTATTATGTGCGGACAGATGGCAAGGGCATTTATGCCTATAATAATGTAACCAACGAGTATAACGAAATTTCGTAGGAGAATTTGAATTTTTTGCAGCGAACAGGAAGGCTGTCCATGGAACTTTCTGCGCTGCAGATGCATATTTGAATTTCAAAAAGCCGCGACATGTGCGCGGCTTTTGACCTTTTAAAAGTTAAAATCTTTCCCAAGGACGTATTGAAACATTTGGCATGAGACATCTATGGAAAAATGGTTCTCACAGGGAAAATTAGGAGAAATATTATGATTTTTGATACCCATGCCCATTATGATGATCCAATGTTTGATCAAGACCGGGCAGATATTTTAGGCAGGATGGAGGAAAACGGCGTGGGCCTGATTTTAAATCCGGGCTGTGATGTATCTACCACGCAAAAGGCCATTGCTATGGCGGAGACCTACGATTTTATGTATGCGGCCGCCGGTATTCATCCGGAGCAGGCTAGCGGTGTTACGGAAGCGGATTTGGAGCAGATTGAAAAAGCCTTATCCCATCCAAAGGTTAAGGCAGTGGGGGAGATCGGTCTGGACTATTATTATGAAGATCTTTGTCCGCGGGAAAAGCAAAAGGAGATATTCCGAGCTCAGCTGGAGCTGGCCAAGGCGTACAATTTACCTGTAATCGTCCATGACCGGGAAGCTCATGAGGATTGCCTTTCCATGGTACGGGAATATCCGGAGGTAACCGGTGTATTTCACTGTTATTCCGGCAGTGTGGAAATGGCCAAGTTGCTGCTGCAAATGGGCTGGTATTTGTCCTTTACCGGCGTGCTTACCTTTAAAAACGCCAAAAAAGCGCCGGATGTAGTGGCGATTACTCCCCTGGATCGGCTGATGGTGGAAACGGATTGCCCTTATATGGCGCCGGTGCCTCATCGAGGCAAACGGAATAGTTCTCTGTATGTCCATTATGTGGCGGAAAAAATGGCGGAGATCAAGGGATTGACACTGGAAGAAATGATCCGGATTACAACAGAAAACGGCAAGCGATTTTTTGGAATTGCATAGAAAAAAGGTCTTATCCGGCAGGATAAGACCTTTTCAGCTTTATGGAATTCGGATTAGTCCAATGCAGCCAGAGCCTGTTCCAGGTCTGCAATCAGATCCTCCGCATTTTCCAGACCGCAGGAATAACGAACCAGATCCGGAGATACGCCGGCTGCCGCCAGCTCTTCATCGTTCATCTGGCGATGGGTTGCGCTGGCTGGATGCAGACAGCAGGTACGGGCATCCGCCACATGGGTTTCAATGGCTGCAATCTTCAGGTGCTTCATAAAGGTTTCCGCAGCCTTTCTGCCGCCCTTGACACCGAAGGAAACGACACCGCAGGAGCCGTTGGGCAGATATTTCTGAGCCAGGTCATAATACTTGTTGCCCGGCAGGCCGCAGTAGTTGACCCAGGAGATTTTAGGATGCTGGTTTAAAAATTCTGCAACAGCCTGACCATTTTCGCAATGACGCTTCATTCGCACATGCAGGCTTTCCAGCCCCATGTTCAGCAGGAAGGCGTTCTGGGGAGACTGGATGGAACCGAAGTCCCGCATCAGCTGCGCAGTAGCCTTGGTGATGAAAGCGCCGCCCAGGCCGAAGCGTTCGGTGTAGGTTACACCGTGATAGCTTTCATCCGGGGTGCATAGGCCGGGGAACTTGTCCGGGTATTTGGTCCAGTCAAACTTGCCGGAATCCACAATGCAGCCGCCTACACCTGCGCCGTGGCCGTCCATATATTTGGTGGTGGAGTGGGTGACGATATCCGCGCCCCACTCAAAGGGACGGCAGTTGATGGGTGTAGCAAAGGTGTTGTCGATAATCAGCGGTACGCCGTGAGAATGGGCTGCCTTGGCGAATTTTTCAATGTCCAAAACGGTCAGAGCCGGGTTTGCGATGGTTTCACCGAATACGGCCTTGGTATCGGGCTGGAAAGCGGCGTTCAGCTCTTCTTCGGTGCAATCCGGGGAAACAAAGGTAAACTCAATCCCCATTCTTTTCATCGTTACAGAAAAGAGGTTATAAGT
>CAZSBD010000174.1:0-3139 GCA_964605215.1 uncultured Oscillospiraceae bacterium
TTTGAGTATATTTATTTTGCCAGACCGGACAGCGTGATTGACGGCGCATCCGTAGAGCTGGCTCGCCAGGAAGCTGGCCGTTATTTGGCAATGGAGAATCCGGTGGAGGCAGATGTGGTCATTGGCGTGCCGGATTCCGGTATCCCCGCCGCTATTGGCTATGCCAAACATTCCGGCATTCCTTACGGTGTGGGCCTGATTAAAAACCGGTATATCGGCCGAACCTTTATCCAGCCCGGGCAGGACAAGCGGGAACGCTCTGTCCGCATCAAGCTGAACGCTTTGAAGGAAGCCATCAACGGCAAGCGGGTCATTATGGTAGATGACTCTATCGTCCGGGGCACCACTTGTGCGCACCTGGTTAAGCTGATTCGGGACGCAGGCGCCAAAGAGGTTCATATGCGAATCTCCGCGCCTCCCTTCCGCCATCCATGCTTCTTCGGCACAGACATCCCGGATCGGGATCAGCTGATCGCCCACAACCGGGATGTGGAGGAGATCCGCCAGATCATTGGCGTGGATACTTTGGGCTATCTGTCCATTGAGGCCACTCATAAAATTGCCATCGGCTCAAAGCGTACTTTCTGTGATGCTTGTTTCAGCGGGAAATATTCCATTCCGGTGCCGGAAAAGGCAGAAAAAAATATGTTTGAAAGTGAGATCAAAGAATGAATAAAAGTTTCTCTGAAAGCTATAAAGCAGCCGGCGTAGATGTAACCGCTGGCTACGAATCCGTCAAGCTGATTAAGCCCATGGTAGAAAGCACCTTTACCAAGGGTGTAATGGGTTCTTTGGGCGGCTTTGGCGGTCTGTTTGCGCCGCCGGTTCAGGGTATGAAGGAGCCGGTGCTGGTTTCCGGTACAGACGGTGTCGGCACCAAGCTCAAGATCGCTTTTCTGATGGACAAGCATGATACCGTCGGCATTGACTGTGTGGCAATGTGCGTAAACGATGTGGTTTGCTGCGGCGCGATGCCCATGTTTTTCCTGGATTACATTGCTGTAGGCAAGAATCGGCCGGAAAAGATCGCGAAGATCGTGTCCGGTATCGCGGAGGGCTGCCGCCAGAGCGAATGTGCCCTTATTGGCGGTGAGACGGCAGAAATGCCCGGCTTCTACCCGGAGGACGAGTATGATGCTGCCGGCTTTACTGTAGGCATTGTGGATCGGGAAAAGATGATTACCGGCGAAAATCTCAAGGTGGGAGATGTGCTGATCGGCATTGCCTCCTCCGGTGTGCATTCCAATGGCTATTCTCTGGTTCGAAAGACTTTGGGCATCAATGAAAAATCCGTCCGTAAGTATATTGACGAGTTCGGCAAGACCCTGGGCGAAGAGCTGCTCACCCCCACCAAGATTTATGTCAAGGCCATCAAGAATCTGATCGCCAACAACATCGATGTCAAGGCCATCAGCCACATTACCGGCGGCGGCTTTTATGAAAATATTCCGAGAATGCTCAAGAGCGGCATCTCCGCTTCTATTGAAAAGGCAGTGGTGCCGGTTCGCCCGATTTTTGATTTGATTGCCAAGAGCGGCAATATTCCGGAGCGGGATATGTTCAACACCTTTAATATGGGCATCGGCATGATGCTGGCTGTGTCCAAGGAAGACGCGGACCGCGCCCTGAAATTCCTCCAGGCTTCCGGCGAAACCGCTTACGTTCTGGGTGAATGCGTAGAGGGAGATAAGGAAGTAAAGCTATGGTAAAGATCGCCGTACTGGTTTCCGGCGGCGGCACCAATCTGCAGGCTTTGATTGACGCCCAGCATGCAGGCAAGCTCACCGGCGGCCAGATCGCTCTGGTGGTTTCCTCCAAGGCGGAGGCTTACGCTTTGGAACGGGCCAAAAAGGCGGGAATTGATACGGAAGTCATCATGAAAAGGCAGTGTCGGGACGATGAGGAATACAATCAAAAGCTCATTGATTTACTGAAGGAGCGAGACATCGGCCTGGTGATTCTAGCAGGGTTTATGACCGTTTTGTCTGAATCCTTCTGCAATGCCTTTGAGAACCGCATCATCAATGTCCATCCCGCCCTGATCCCGTCCTTCTGCGGGGACGGCTATTATGGCCTGCGGGTGCATCAGGAGGCTCTGAAAAAAGGCGTTAAGGTCACCGGCGCTACCGTGCATTTTGTGAACGCTGTCACAGACGGCGGCCCGATTATCGCACAGAAGGCGGTAGAGGTTCAGCAGGATGATACGCCGGAAATTTTGCAAAAGCGGGTGATGGAGCAGGCGGAGTGGATTTTGCTGCCCGAAGCTGCATCTCTGTTTTGCCAGGGCAAGCTGTCCGTTCAGGACGGCAAAGTATTCATCCAAGCATAAGGAAAAAGTAGACACGAGAGGAAAGAGGCCAATTATGGAAATTTTAGATATCGCCCAGCAGCTGCGGGCTAACGCATACCCGGGACGGGGCATTATTTTAGGCCGCAGCGCCAGCGGCCGATCTGCGGTTCTCGCTTATTTTATTATGGGCCGCAGCGCCAATAGCCGCAACCGGATCTTTAGTGTGACCGATGACGGTATCCGTACAGAAGCTTACGATCCTTCCAAGATGGAAGATCCGTCTCTGATTATCTATCATCCCTTGCGGGTACTGGGAGATCAGACCATCATTACAAACGGCAATCAGACGGATACCATCCGGGACAGCCTGGCCGAAGGCAAGAGCTACATAGAAGCTCTGCGCACCCGGGAATTTGAGCCGGATGGCCCCAACTACACGCCCCGGATCTCCGGCGTTTTGGAAAAGGACGGCGCGTATGCCTTGTCCATTCTCAAGAGCTTTGACGGTGACCCGGCTTGCTGCAAGCGGTTTTTCTTTGAGTATGATAAGCCTTTGGCAGGAATTGGCCACTTTATTCATACCTACCAGAAGGACGGTGATCCTCTGCCTTCCTTTGAGGGAGAACCGGAAACCATCCGCATCCAGGCGGAGAGTGCTCAGGAATTTGCCCAGCTTTTGTGGGAAAACCTGAATGAGGACAATAAGGTTTCTTTGATGGTTCGTTACCTAGATCTGTCCACCGGCAAGACCGACGACGTGATCTGCAACAAGAATCAGGAATAAGAGGGGGAAAAGACAAATGAAAGAACTGGCACTGAAATACGGCTGCAATCCCAATCAGAAGCCTT
>CAZSBD010000175.1:0-3138 GCA_964605215.1 uncultured Oscillospiraceae bacterium
AGCTCAACGCCCATATTCTCAATGAACTTATCAAAAAAATCGTGGTACATGAAAAGGAACGGGATGAGGACGGCACCGTGACCCAGCAGGTAGATATTTACTATAAGTTCATCGGATATATCGATCCCAGAACGGTGATGGACGCTCTCCTCTCCCCCACTGATGATTCCCAAGAAGCAAAGCCTGTGGTAATCATTGCCTGATAAAATGCAAAAAAAGATTGTATTATTTTGGCCGCCCTGATATAATAAGGGTGGCCAAACTTTTTGGGGGAGTTTGTCATATAAAGATTAGTTTATGCCCCATGTGACCACATGGCAGTGGTAAAATAGCAATGACAGCAGGGATGAAAATGACTTCTTTATAGAGGTTATCCTTACTCCACTCGCCGGTTTGGAGAACGCCGCCTAATGTCCCGGCGGGAAACAAAGCGCCTGAAGGCACTCTATTTTGACTTGCACATCAAAGACTTGAAAGTGCATTACTTCCAAACCAATTTAAAAGGGACCAATGCCCTGATTCAGTGATTCCTAACCACCCACAACTTCTTCTATGAGCAGTACTTTGGCTACCGCTCCAAACACAAAATCACCGTCCTGGAAATCTTTTATCTGATCCAGGAGATGAGCGACACCTTCCCCTGGCTTCAATATTGTGTCAACCATTTCAAGGTCACCAATGTGGAGGGCCAACCATGATTTGATTGATTGATTTATTTACGGAGGAAATTGAGACACCTACAATGCTGGGAGGATAATTATGGAAAAAGCATTTTTATCACATAGTAGCAAGGACAAAGGATATGTAGACGTCATTGCACAGAAGTTTGGGAAGGATCTCTGCGTATATGATTCAATGTGCTTTGAAGAAGGAATAAAAAATATTGATGCAATATTTGATGGGATAGAAAAAACCAGTATTTTTGTCTTTTTCATTTCAAATACCTCTTTGGACTCCGAGTGGGTACAGCGCGAACTAACGGAAGCTGAGGATCGTTTGCATCACGATTCGTCCAAGCTGTCTCAAATATTTCCAATCATTATTGACCCCTCGATTCAACATGATGACCCTCGCATTCCTGATTTTTTAAAAGTCGGGGCTGATTCTTACAATCTTCGAACTCTTCCGAATCCTTCCATTGCCTACAGAAAAATTAAAGCTCAACTGATAAAGCGGAAACTGATGAATGCAGATTTCCGTCGCACCTACCAACTTTTTTACGGCAGGGATGATGAAATTGCTCAATTCAAGCGCCGCTTTGACGGTGATTACCAACTCCGTGTTTTGGTTGCCTCTGGAATATTCGGTATTGGGCGGAGATCTTATCTTATAGAGGCATTGCGCTCTGCTCAAGTTATTGAACGGTATTATGAACCTGCGTCCATTTCCCTTGGTGACATGGATGGCATTGATGATCTTCTGGCCCGACTATATGAGGCAGGTTTTGGAAGCCTCTCACTTGAACAAATCGTGAGTCTGAAAACCATGCAGGAGAAAATCGCCGCCCTCACCACCGCTTTTCAAGATGTTCAAAAGTATAAAGAGCATATTATCATACATGATGGTGGCTGTATTGTTGGCGTGAACGGAGAATTAAGGTATTGGTTTGAACACGCCGTGGCCAGCGATTTGCTTCGTCCAGAGATTTTCGTCTCCATTGCCTCTCGAAACAGCATAAAGCATATGTATGAGAGGAAGCATAATTGGCTCTTTTCTATTGATCTTACGGTTTTGCCACGTCCCCAGTGGAATGGACTTCTGCGGGTATATTCTAAAAGCATAGGGATTGAAATATCCGCTGAGGATCGAGAATACTTTAAAGATGTAATTACAGGGTATCCTCCACAAGTCCTATATTGTGCTGATTTGGCCAAGTCAGAGGGTATTGACTATGTGAAGAATCACACTATTGAATTAGTTTCAAAGGTGTCTGATAGTGCAACGAAGATTTTGGGAGTGGCACTCAATAGCAGTGAAGATAGTGTTTTAGGTTATGGCCTTCTATCGTTTATCTCTGCATATGGCTATGTCCCCACCAATGTGATACAAAAAGTATTTGAAAAAAATGAGAAATATCGAGATATGTTTTTCCGTTTTCGCACACTCACCATATGTCGATATATTGGTAGTTCTCAAGAGTATATTGAGGTTAATCCGGTCATCTGTGATTACATCCAACGCAATAACTTCCCACTTCCACAAGACCTCACGGATGTTCTGCAGAATGAACTGGCTTCATTTCAGGCAAATGTTGGCTCCTCCGTATCTACTGATGATTTTGAAAGTGTTCGATTCTACCTAAAGGAAACTCTGAAAGCCGGAGGCGAAGTTCCTATCCGCTTCCTGTATTCCACATTATATCTCCAATCTATATTTGATTTATATAACAGCGAAAAATATCCACAAGTAATTGAGATTACCTCTACCCTAAAAGAAAGTGGTACATTTGAGCGGTATGATAGCGAAGTTCAACGGCGAATCCAAAGTTATTTTTGTAGAGCTTTGGCAAGACAACTTGATGACAAATTTTACTCCGAGGTCAACTTTTTTAAGCACGGTGCTCAAGCCGATTTTAGAGACCAAGTTGAATATGACTTTCTGAACGGATTTATGTATCGAAACCGTGGGCAATATGATAAAGCTCGCCAAAGATATTTGGCTGTCTTGCAGCGTCGCCCCAACCACGCCAGCGCTATGAGAGAAATTGTATCTGCACTTCGTGGAATGGAAGACTATGAGAGTGCGTATTCCTACGCTAAAAAGAACTATGAGCGTGATTCCGAAAACCCCTATCATATCCAATCTTATTTTGATATCCTGATTCGCCGCTTTCCTAAACTCTCGGATTCTGAAAAGGAACAGTTGGAGGAAATGCGCATTACTATCGAGCGAATCAACAGTAGCAAACCTTTGAACGCCTATTATGAAATTGAAGCTTTATATGCGATGTACATTGAAGACGATAAAGAAAAAACCGTTGCAATTCTGAAAAACGGTTGCAAGTCCTTCCCTGGCTCTTTTTATATTGTACGGTTGCTCTTTGATTGCTACGACCATTTTGGCGATATCGGCGGCATGGAGGGTAAAATAGTTTCGCCATAAACTGTGAAATATTTTCCGCAAACTCATCTGGCCGCT
>CAZSBD010000176.1:0-3123 GCA_964605215.1 uncultured Oscillospiraceae bacterium
GTTCAGATCCGCCGAAAAAATCCGGATGTTTCCCTCATCTTTGTGTCCGCTTTTCTGGATTACGCAACCATGGGGTATCAAGTCAAGGCTAGCGCGTATCTGCTAAAAAGCAATCTGGCGGCAACGTTGTCCAGCGCTATGGATGCCATGTTGGCAGAGCGGAAGCTTGCCCAGGATACCATAGAGATTTCCGTGGATGGGTGTACAATACCACTACGGACGCACGAAATCAGTTATATTGAAAGCTACGGCCGAGGTGCGGTATTCCATGAACAACACGATTACCATACATATATGCGCTTTTCAGATATTGAAGATATGCTGTGCAGAAAGGGCTTTCTTCGCATCCACATGTGTTATATTGTCAACCTGGGGCACTGTGTAACTTTCAAAAACTATCAAGCGATCTTAGACACCGGAGTAACGCTGCCATGCAGCAGACAGGAATATCGCAATCTCCTGCAAAGCTTGATACGCTGGAAAGGGATCAACCAATGATTGGGATCGAATTGTTGGCGACTGCAACAGAATATTTCTGCTTGCTATTTCTGTTTTTTGCGTTCTTTCCCAAGCGCGAGAGTAAAAAATGGGTGCAGGTAAGTGTACTTATTATTTGTGGCATCATCCATATTGGTCTGTCAATGGTTCCCTATAATTGGCCACTGCTGCCCAAAATGCTATTGATTTTTGTAAATTGGATGTTTGTATCAAGATCTGCTTTACTGGAACGATATGGAAGCAGACCTTGATAATTTTACTCTTTTGGGCAGTCGCGTTTACAGTAGACATTTCTGTATTGACCGTGTGTATGTCTGTTATGAATTGGTCCGCTGAAATGGTTTTGTCTACAAACGCCGGCTATTTACTTTCTGTGCTGGCTTCCAGATCGTTGCTGATTTCTATTTCGTTCGGATGTGGTTACGTTACCCGACGTCAGGGACATAAAGACGTAAGGAAAGGAACAAAAGGAATATATTTATTCATTATTCCGCTCTATACTATCGTGGGAACGGGCGGACTGATCAGCAACACCATCCTGAATGGAGGTGAACTATCCGGCGGCGTTGTTGCTCTGAGTGGTGGGCTGCTTGTTATCAATGTCATATTATGCCTTGTAATCAACAAGCTGGAGCAAATCCATGATTCCGAGTTGGAGAAACAGCGGCTTCAGGCGGAAGCGATGCACAACTTGAAGTTAGCAAAGAATTATCAGGACTCTTTTAATCAGCAGCGAAAGATAACCCATGAATTCCATAACCAACTGAGTACCATCCATACTTTGCTTGCCGAAGGGGAGTATGACCGGGCTACAAGCTATGTACAGCATTTGCGACATATAACTCAGGAAGCTGCTCCCACCATTCGCACCAACCATCCTATTGCGGACGCAATTCTAAATCAAAAATACCAACAAGCCGCCCAGGAAGGAATTGGAATGCTGCTTTACTGCAACGACTTATCCGCGATTCCTATGGAAGACGGTGATTTGGTGACACTTTTAGGCAACATTTTGGACAACGCCATTGCAGCCAGCTCCCAAGCCCAGGAAAAGAGGATATTGGTGCGTCTCTGGCAGGAGCAGGGCATATATGAACTTGTTGTGCGCAACAGCTGCCTAGAGATACCTGCGCCGCATGATCCAAAAGGGCAATTCCTTCACGGATTTGGTACCGGTTTAGCATATTCTGTTCTGGATAAATACCACTATCCGTACATTGCCGATAGGAACGGGACAACGTATATTTTTTCTGCGGTTCTAGGATAAGCCACCCCTCTATTGGTTACATTTACCTGCAGTTCACGCAAAAGCCATTTACAAACAAGCCAGAACCATGCTATCATAATGTTGTATATATGTGAATTTTCGACATTATACAATATTTTGATAGCATTTTTGCGTATTTTAACGCGTGGGGCGTAGCTATGCTGATATATATTTGTTCCAAAGCAGCATCCTGGTTTGTGCGTAACGATCTCCTTGAGAAAGAGCTCTTTGATTGGTACGTTTACTGGCTGCAAAAGAGGATCTTGACAACGCTAATCGTTTTGATCATGTTTTTTGTTGGCAGTTTCGTGTTCAGAGCAGAAATTACCGCCTGCTTTTTGCTTGGGCTATTGCCTCTGCGGCGGCATCTGGTGGGATATCACGCCGAATCCCCGCTTGCCTGTATGGCGCTGTCTGTTGGAGTTGTTTCGCTGGCGCTGTTGCTGAACAGCACTTTCAGTGAAACGGCGTCTCTGATTTTTGGAGTGCTAAACTTCATTATTTCTTTCATTTTGGTGATGTACGTTTTGAAGGAAATACCGGATCCAAAGTTAGGGTTGACGGAAGCGGAGATTCATGAAAACCATAAGCTGGCAATACGGCACCTTCTGCTGGAAAGTGCCGCCGGTGCAATCATCGCCATACTATTGCGATCTACCGCATGCTGGTCAGCTTGCCAAATGGGGATCGCGGTAGTTATTATATCTTCTCTATATTTGAAATGGAAAGAGGTAAACAAACATGGAAAGCATTATGAAAAGCGTAAAGAAATTGATAAGCACTCAGCTCAAGGCATCCGTTTTGAATCAAAAAAAATGAATGGCCAGCAACAAGTACCCCAATATTTTTTCAGCCGGTTCGCCCGAAGAAGGACGAAAAGCAGGGACAAGAATCTTCAGTCCAAGAATAACGGATAGAAATATAGAAAATTCCCCCGCAGATTAATGCCCTAAGGAAAGATCGTTTGGAACATGAAAAATGGGAAAGCCGTTGTTCGTTCTCTTTTAGACGATAAACAGTTGCTACTTGTTTGATTCCAACCGCAACAATATATATCCGGTTTCACCGGATGCTGTCCGGGTCACTCCCGCTTTCTGCAGATTGTATTATCGTATACAAAATCACTAAGGCTACAATTCTAAGGAACCTCTGAATAATTCCACTTACTCTGGATTCAGACTGCATCTGCGCATTTTCTGAGCGGCTTTGACGGCTGAATCCCGCAGTTTCTGCGTTATTTGCCCTATTCTTTGGGGGATTTTCCCAAAAAGGGCGCAGTTTCCCCGTCAGCTTGTGGATAACGTTCGCCCGGCGATCGCCAGCGAGTACAGATTGGCACAGGCAAACATGGCATACAG
>CAZSBD010000177.1:0-3120 GCA_964605215.1 uncultured Oscillospiraceae bacterium
AGGCAGAGGTGTTTGGCGAGAAGGGGATTGAGATGTGGTTGAGGAGTCAGGGAGACCATATCAAAAGAATATAAAATGTTAATTTTGTCAGGCAAATGTCAGAGTAAAACATTATGTTGGAGGTCCAAAATCATGTCATCATCATTTGTGAATAGCCTTCAAAACGGCGGCAATATCGATCCAAACAAAAACGTATTTGCAACAATCTGGGACGAGTATGAACGAGTAATCCTGGAAAGTCTGGTTACCTCTTTTGGTTTGGATTTTATAATTCGGGATCAGTATGGCGGGGACGTTGATACGATTTTGAATGTACGAAAAATCGCTGCTACCCCAGAACAGATGCACGGTACATCTCCAAAGATGACCTATAAAAATGCTGAAAACAGGTCAAATTATAAAAATCGGGGAATATACGAGTCCTCGGAATATCACTCTGATGAGCAATACAAAAGTATAAATAAACAGGTAAGCGTTGCAAAAAAATCTGGTCAGCTTATAGATTCATACACAGGAAAGACAGTGGCCCGAAACGCCAATATAGATTTAGATCATGTTATAGCAGCTAAAGAAATTCACGATGATGCGGGTAGAGTTCTGGCTGATCTGAACGGAGTTGATCTTGCAAACAGTCCAGACAATTTATGTCCCACAGACAGAAGCATAAATCGCTCTATGAAGCAGGATAATATTGAGGATTACCTTGCTAAATTGAAGGTTAAGCAGCCGGATCGGCAAGCAAGAATTCAAACGCTAAAAACAAAAGATTCACTTTCTGATAAAGAACAAAAGGAATTGAACAAACTGACAAAACTAGAAGAAATTGATCCTGAACGAATGCGGCGTGAAAATACACGCTCTCGGAATATATATGAATCAAAGATCAGCCAAGCATATTATACAAGTCCAAAATTTGCTAAAGATGTTGCAACGGCAGCCAGTAAACGAGGCGCTCAAATGGGCGTTCGGCAGGCATTGGGTTTTATCTTTACCGAAATCTGGTTTTGTACAAAAACTGAAATCCAATCGGTTCCACCGGGAAGTGACTTGAACAAGATGTTATGTGCAGTTGGAACTGGGATAAAAAAAGGGTTTAAAAGTGCTGGATCCAAATATAAACAACTTATCTCCAAAATTGAAGAAGGTATTTGCGCTGGAGTACTGTCAAGCATTACTACGACTCTTTGTAATATATTTTTTACAACTGCCAAAAATCTGGTTCGCTGCATTCGTCAGGTGTATGCCTCTGTGATACAGGCTGGAAAAGTTCTTTTGTTTAATCCTGATAACCTCATGTTTGGGGATAGGATTAAAACAACCTCTGTAATCTTAACAACCGGCGCTAGTGTACTTGTCGGAACAATAGTAGGTGAAATGCTTGAAAAAACACCTATAGGCACAGTTCCGATTATCGGTGAAATTGTAAAAGTCTTTTGCTCCACTTTGGTCAGCGGTTTGCTGTCATGTACGCTGTTGATTTTCCTTGATAGAAGTAAAATCATGAATGAAATTATTTCAGCTTTGAACAGAATCCCTTCGGACGCAAATAATTTTGCTCAAATTGCTGACACCATGGAACAGTTAGCAGCAAAGCTCTCCAATATTGATATTGAGTTGTTTAGGAAAGAGACCAGAAAGTATAGCCAAATCGCGACACAAATTAACCAATGCCATAGCGAAGAAGAATTGAATTCTTTGCTCATGGCAGCTTGTGAGGCGTTTCACATTAAAATCCCATGGGAGGGGGATTTTGATACTTTCATGGCAAACAGGTCTAATAAGCTGGTGTTTGGCTGATGTTTATATGCAACAAGTGTGGACAATGCTGCCGAAATCTGAATAAGTCCAATTTATATAACGACTTGAATCGAGGTGATGGTGTATGCAGGTTTTTAAAAAAGAATCTTTGTTCCATATATGAGACCCGTCCTCAACTATGCAGAATTGATGATTGTTACCAGTTATATTTCAAAGATATATATTCAATTGAAGAATATTATAAATTAAATTACAAAGCTTGTGCAAATCTTCAAGCTTGTAAAATAAAGGGGGAATAAATATGCCATTACCATTTATCATCGGAGGCCTTGCAGCCGCAGCAGGAATCTCTGGCATTGCTTCTGGCATCCATGGCGGTGTAAAAATGAAGGAAGCCAATGATACTATGCAGGTAGCTAAGTTAGTGCAGGAAAGGGCAGTCGCAAAATTTGAAAGACGCAATCAAGAAACCACCGAGCTTATGGATTCGATTGGAAAACGAGAACTGGAAATTTTAAAGAGCTTTGATCAGTTTTCTGATACAATTGAAAAAATTCAAGGACGGCCTGAATTTAAATCATATACAAAAGAAGGCATTGAACTGCCTGACTATGAGGCAAAAGAACTGAGAGAAATTTCAGCCGGGGCAGGCCTTTTACTGGGGGGAGTTAGTGGTGCTGCTGCCGGAACTGCAGGTGGTTTTGCTGCTGCCGGTGCAACAACTTCAGCAGTTATGGCATTAGGAACAGCATCTACTGGTACCGCAATTTCATCATTAAGCGGTATTGCCGCAACCAATGCTACCTTAGCTGCGCTTGGTGGTGGATCTATTGCTGCCGGCGGTGGAGGTATGGCATTAGGAACAGCAATACTCGGCGGTGCAACATTAGGCGTTGGTTTACTTGTAGGCGGAATGATTTTTAATGTTACAGGCTCAAAACTTTCTGATAAAGCAGATGAAGCGTATTATCAAGCCAGAAGAACTGAAAAAGAAGTTAATAAACTGGTCGATTTTTTTGACGCATTGTCTGAATCTGCAAACGATTTTCGGAGAAGCCTGATTTCAGTGGAATTGCAATATCGCAGACATCTATTACATTTAGGTTACATTGTTAATGTTTACGGAAAGACAAACTGGGATGAGTTTACGAGAAAGGAAAAGCTGGCAACAGAAAATACTGTACGGCTGGTCGCATTGCTGTACAAAATGTGTCAGGTTCGCCTTGTTCTGAAAGCAGAAGCTGCGGATGAGCCCAATACAGTAAATAAGCAGGAAATAAACATGGTTGTGAAAAATGCAGATTCCGTTCTTTCCGAATTGGAAGCTGCAGAATAGGAGGAATAAGTATGTTTTTGAATCAA
>CAZSBD010000178.1:0-3073 GCA_964605215.1 uncultured Oscillospiraceae bacterium
GCATCCATCTGCGCCTGTGCCGCTCCATCCAGGTGGAGGGCGCCTTTGGGCTGCTGAAAAATGACTTTGGCTTCCGAAGGTTTCTTACCAAAGGGAAGGCGAACGTGCGCTCGGAGCTGTTCCTGCCGGCCATGGCTTTTGACCTGAAAAAACTGTGGATGAAGCGGGGACACGGACGGCTCCGGACCCGTGCGTCTGAGAAAATGACTGCATAGCCCGAAAAAATAGAATCTTTTCCACACTTGGTGCCGGGATTTCCCCCGGGGCCGGCTTTGCTGTGCCTAAACGCCTGAATTCGCGCCGTCTTTTCCACACATTTTCCGTCCGTATCCCCCCTTGTGCACACATAAAAGGATCGTTGCAGAATTTCGCGTTCTGCAACGATCCCAGTACAAGTTGCTTTGTACTGAAATCTATCGCTTGTTTGATATTTTAGAAAGACATGTTATAGTTATCCAAAAGACGTATGGTATCAACATAATAAAGACGAAGGAATTTGGCAAACAATATTGAGCGGCATCTCACCGAGCCCCGCCAAATCATACCTTTTGTTTCATTTCTTCAAACACGGCTTTAAATTCTGTTGGAGATGACAATCGCCATCTTAGACTTGGTCAAATACAGTTAAATAATATATCAAATGAGATTCGTCCAGTTCAGTATCAAGATTTTGATCTGATAATTGTAATGGCACATCATCCGGTAAATTGGCTTGTTGGGGAAGAGGAAAACCTTGTCCAAAATAAACTCTTGTCTCCCTCTGAGTGGAATGTGGGCCTTTACATATGTGGGCACGTACATCAGCGTGATGCAATCAGTTGGCATAATGCTCACCATTCGTTAACAACTCTTACCACTGAATTTGGGTGGCCTGATACAGGAGCAGCTCATTCAGAAGTTCGCCTTTACTCGACCTATGTGTTAAATACAGCGCTACAGCGCTCAATTCGATGGATATTTATGTTCGCTCTACAACTAATGGAGGAACGTTTATTCCGGATTTCCGTTTCTATGGAAACTCAAAAGATTAGGATTTTCAGAAAGTTGTATACCCAATTGATAGAACGAAAAATGAACCATTTATTGAGTTAGGGCGAGCGGCCGATCGATCTCAAAAAGCACTATTTTTAGATAAAGGTTTTGTCTTTATTTGTATATGTTTCAAAATCAAATCGCAGCATTTAAACAATATATTATTTCTGATATTTTGGACGAAATTAGAAAAAGAGATGGAGATAGAGTAAAATTGCTAGAGCCTATTCTATCAAAGACAAAAAGCAATCATCTATCATCAAGTGATTCTAGCCATTTACTTAAAACGGAGCCTCTTTTAATGCCTGAAGAGAGGGAATTATGCTATGGCTTTTTTTCGGATTTTATTTGCAATTTGTCAGACCTTTGTTGATTAGTTGTCAGTGATGTATGACAGGGTAGAGGATATTCATTCGGGTTCCGTACGGTGCCATATGCGGATCTATGATTTAGAATCAGATAGTTACCCATATCTATGCTGTTATAACTCAGATGGCAATACCTCGATGGGCCGCATTATATCACATCCGCCTAAAAAAAGTTGAGTGGGACAGTCTGATTAAGGTGGCGTTTGAGGCGGAGAGCCCGCTTCTGGATGAGACAAATTCAGAAGAAAATTGTAGAGAGCCGAATAGAAAATGGCATAATTTTATTACGGCTATTCCTGCTTTTACCGGAAATGCTATTCGTTTAGAAGATAATATGCAAACGAGACCTATCCTTACGATGGATATTTCATGTGAAGCAGAAGACCATAATGATTTGCTTCGGCTTTTTGATTTTGCTCGGATTGATAAAATTGTTGGAGCAATAATTGAAGATTATCTTACGCCTTTTCAAATCACGATTGAAGAATTTTGGGCATATGATAATGCTAAATCGGTTCTTGAATTAGGGTCAGAAGGAGGAAACAACACATGAATTCAATGCCTATACCGTCTGAAAAGCAGGAACCAGTCAGCATTATGTTACTTTTTTCTTTGCTTGCAAAACTTACTCGTAAGGGAAATGAAGACCCCAAAAAGACAGAGAAGATTAAAGCTATTATAAGAGCTGTTGAACAAAAATCTGTCACTTCGGATACGTTTTCGTTTCAAGTTTCACGTTCTGTATATTTAAGCGATGCCGATATCGATATACTTTTTGGTGAGGAAGAGGGAAAAATTTCATCTTAATTTGAAAGCAGGACTTTCGGTATATCGCCGTAGGTCCTGCCTTCGGTTTTATATATCGTACTATACGGTATATCATGAGAAACGGAGTCTACACCTTGAACTTGAACGATGAATCGTAAGCGTCAAAACTATTCTGCGTGCGCTCAAGAAAAAGTGAGCCGTGCTCGCAAATTTCTGCGCCACTAACCTATATAACAAACGTACCGGCTCCGGGATTATCCTCGGGGCCAGTACTGTTTTATTCACTTCGATTTACACTCTATTGGAGCGTTCTAGGATACAGCTTGGTGATCGGTCAGAGCCGCATGATTGGTGGTTTTCATGATCTAGGTCAGATACCGGTACGGATCCAGTTTGCTCTCAATGGGGATCAGGCTGAACATGACTGCGCTGCCAGTGGCACCCTTGGGTGTGTTGGCAAACAAAAATTTCTTCCGGTCAATGACAAAGGGTTTGATGCTTCTTTCGGCATGGTTGTTGGATATCTCCAGACTGCCATCCTTCAAGTAGTTTGTAAGGTAAGGCCACTGCTCTTTTAAGTAATGGAACGCCTTGCCCAGGGCAGACTTTGGTGCTGCTGTTGTCCTGGAAATTCGCTCATAACAAACGTTGCGTCTAAAACAGGTTTTGCCTGCTTCATCCGCTCTTCGTATCTCTCTTCTGTTGTTTTGTCTGTAATCTCCTGCTCTCTCCCGAATAACAAATTGCAATAGGTCGGTCCTTGGGATGCGGAACTGCCCTTTGCTTTTACTTTGGGAAGGGGTTTCACCGCTTTATCGAATTTCTTCCTGGCATGTGCCCAGCATCCAACCACGGTTATTTCTTTCGGCAGGTTATGGTATCCGGCATAACCGTCGGTATGCCGG
>CAZSBD010000179.1:0-3055 GCA_964605215.1 uncultured Oscillospiraceae bacterium
TCATATCCTGCAGAGAAAACTTCACCGCAGAACCGCCGTAGAGATAGTAAACCTGATCTTTGGCATCCATGGGTACAGTAAGAATAGCATATGTGTAAGCGCCCAGCAGCATAAAGCCCGCCTGTCCCAAAGAGAACAGCCCTGTGAAACCATTGAGCAGATTCATGGAAACTGCAACCAGTGAATATACAGCAGCTTTTTTAAGAACGGTGAAAAGCTGGCTGGTAGGCAGAAATACACGGGGAACCGTTGGCAGAATAAGGCTGAGGTTTTCCAAGAGGATTACCAGAAGAAGCGCGCAGGCAATGCCCACCCATACTTTGAAAGTTTTCGCTTTACTTGTTTCTCTTTTAAGCATATGTAGGCACCTCCTTAGACTTTATCGGTGGCCTTTTCGCCAAAGAGGCCGGTGGGCTTAAAGATGAGAATAACGATAAGCAATGCAAAGGTAAACGCATCTGAGAATACGGTGTAGTCCGTACTCTTAATGAGATTTTCGCAAATGCCAATTATAAACGCGCCAATCACTGCGCCGGGAACAGAGCCAATGCCGCCGAATACAGCAGCAACGAAAGCCTTCAGTCCAGGCAAAGCCCCCGCCATAGGCGTTACCGCCGGATAACAGGTAAAGTACAGCACAGAACCAACCGCAGCAAGGGCGGAACCGATAACAAAGGTCGTGGATATTACCTTATCAATACCAATACCCATAAGCCTGGCAGTATCAAAGTCCTGAGACACCGCACGCATAGCCATACCGACCTTGGTATGATTGATCAGCTGGGTCAGGCCAAGTACCAACAGCAGAACCAAAACAGGCGTGATAAGCACCACAATCTTTGTGGGAGTACCGGCAATTACAATTGTTTTTGACAGCCACGATATGACAGGATAGGTCATGGGCTGGCCGCCCGTTATGTAGGTCGCAGTATTCTGCAAGAAATAACTGACACCGATAGCAGAGATCATGACGGACATTCTGGGCGCAGAACGCAGTGGTTTATAAGCCATCCGTTCGATCAAAGCACCCAGCAGAATTGTAATGACGATTACCAAGGGGATGGCAATATACAGGGGCATCGTGGCCGCGAAGTATATTCCCATAAGGCCCGCCACCATAAAAACATCGCCATGAGCGCAGTTTATAAGGCGCAGGATACCATAGACCATGGTGTAGCCTATGGCAATCAGCGCATACTGTCCGCCTACGGCAATACCGGAAAGCAGGACCGAGATCATATATTCCATGTGGTTTCCTCCGCTTTTGTTTCTATTTCGGATGCCTTGAAAAAAGCCGCAGCAACGGCCCTTTTCAAGACATCCAAGCAATGCAGAAACACGCCGCTTGGCGGGGCTATACCCCGCCAAGCTTTGTATTAAACTAGGTCAAATATCAGGTTGCAGAACCGGTCTGCACGGTCTCCAGCGTCCAGGTGCCGGCTGCATTATCAGAGGTCTTGATAAATGCGGTGTCACGGACGGCATCGCCAACTACGTCAAAAGCAATTGCACCGGAAACGCCTTCATAGGTGACGCCGGGAAGAGCCGCCTTGATTGCGCCTGCATCGGTAGAGCCAGCAGCCTTAGCAGCCTCAAGAACTACATAATAGGCATCATAGCCCATTGCGGTAACAGCAGAAATGGTATCATTGCCGCCGTTGGAATCCTTAGCAGTGGAATTGGTGTTGATGTAGTTCTTAATGCCGTCATCAAATGCGGGAGCGCCGCCTTCCTGGTAGAAGGTGGAAACATATAGCTGAATGTCGGTACCCTGAGCAGCAGCCAGAACCATGTTGTCATCCAGAGTATCAGAGCCCAGGATGGGAGCCTCAATTCCCAGAGAAGCAGCCTGGGAAATGATCTGAGTTGCATATGCAATGGAAACAGGAGTAAAGATAACGTCTGCGCCTTCGCTCTTGGCTTTATTCAAATAAGAAGTAAAGTCGGAGTTGTTGGTGGGGAAAGAGTCAGTAATAACAGTACCGCCGGCAGCTTCAAACACCTGAGTGAAAAAGCTGACCAGGCCCTGGTCATACTCATTGCCGTTCTCGCCCAAGCAATAGGCTACCTTGGCGTCAAATTTCTCCAGCGCAAAGTTTGCAAGAACATCAGCCTGGAAATTATCCAGGAAGCAAATACGGAAATAATAGTCATTACCAGCAGTGACATTGGGGTTGGTGCAGGTAACACCGATTGCTGCAAGACCGGCTTCATCAAACTTGGGGCCAGCAGCCATAGAGACGCCAGAACCGTAAGAGCCCAGAACCACGGAAACGCCCTTGCTGACCAGCTCGGAAGCTGCGGAAGGAGCCTTATCGGTAGAAGAACCGTTATCGGCAATAACCAGCTCTACCTTGTAGGTCTCACCATTGATGTCAACAGTTGGAGTCTCAGCATTGGCATACTGCATACCAAGGATCTCCTTCTTGCCGCCGGAAGCAGAGTCACCGGAAGCAGGTTCAAAAACGCCGATCTTGAGAACCTTTTCATCGCTTGCTGCGGGAGCATTGCTGCTGTTGCTGCTGCCGCCGCATGCGCACAGTGCAAACACCATGACCAGCGCAAGTGCAAGTGCTATAACTTTTTTCATTTTTCTTCCTCCTATTTGGTTTGCTATCAAGGCCACATGTCTTTGTATCAAAGACATGTGTAGCTCAATAACGATATTTTGATTATGAACTATTAAACAGCAAATTGCAATATTGTTAAATGACTAAAAAAAATTTACATTTCAGGCACATTTTATGAAAATTACACAATTTTTGGTCCTGTTCTCCAGTCTGAACTGCCTTTTTTGTCTTTCAATGACGAATAAGACAAAGTATACATATCATGGGCGGATGCGCAAACGGCGAACACTTGTTCGGCTTTTTCCCCAATATCTTTGATATGTGCCGGCTTCGTGATCACAGGTATTGTGGTTTTTCCGTCAATCTCACGTAGGAGTCCTCTGCCCTTGCTGTTGACGGAGAGTACTCTGGCATAAGGCGGGAGCCCGGCTGACATCTCTCTGTCAATGCCCAGTGCAGCACACAGACACATACGCCGCAGTCTG
>CAZSBD010000180.1:0-552 GCA_964605215.1 uncultured Oscillospiraceae bacterium
TTACGCAGTCAAAGAAATCCACTCCCCGGGCTACCGCCTCAATCATGTTGGCGGGCGTGCCGACACCCATCAAATATCTGGGTTTATCTTCCGGCGCAAAAGGCTCCACTTGTTCAATGATATGATACATAGTAGGAATATCCTCGCCTACAGACAGGCCGCCAATGGCATAGCCATCCAGATCCAGTTTAGCGATTTCTTTCATATGCTCCCGGCGCAGGTCATCATAGGTACCACCCTGATTGATGCCGAAAAGCATCTGCTTTTTATTGATAGTGGTATCCAGGCCGTTGAGCCGCTTCATCTCTGCTTTACAGCGGGCCAGCCAACGGGTGGTTCTCTCACAAGACTGCTTAACATATTCATAAGGTGCGGGATTTTCAATACATTCGTCAAAGGCCATAGCAATATCAGAGCCTAAATTGGACTGAATCTGCATACTCTCTTCCGGTCCCATAAAGATCTTACGACCATCTACGTGAGAGGAAAAATAAACACCCTCCTCCTTGATCTTACGCAGAGAAGAGAGAGAAAACACCTGAAATCCGCCGC
>CAZSBD010000180.1:562-3049 GCA_964605215.1 uncultured Oscillospiraceae bacterium
CAACGCATAAATTTGTGCAGACCACCCATTTGTTTGACAATCTGATCTCCCGGACGAACGTGAAGGTGATAGGTATTGGAAAGCTCGATCTGGCAGCCCAATTCCTTTAAATCAAAAGCGGAAACCGCACCCTTGATGGCTCCTTGTGTACCTACATTCATAAAAACCGGGGTTTGCACTGTGCCGTGGGGCGTAGTAAATTTACCCCGTCTCGCTTTTCCGTTTTTCTTAATTATTTTAAACATATGACTCCTTATAAATCAGCATGGCATCGCCAAAGCTAAAAAATCTGTATTTTTCTTCAATCGCTTTTTTGTAAGCTTCCAAAACATGTTCCCGTCCCGCAAAAGCAGAAACCAACATCATCAAAGTACTTTCCGGCAGATGAAAATTAGTAATCAAGCAATCTACCGCCTTAAACTGATAGCCAGGATAAATAAAAATATCTGTCCAGCCGCTCTGGGGGTGGACTGTACCGTCCGGCCCCGCAATGGTTTCCAGCGTGCGGGTAGCAGTAGTCCCCACAGAAAAGATTCGGCCGCCCTTTGCCCTGACTGTATTAATTTTTTCTGCGTTTTCTGAATCCAGCATATAAAATTCAGAGTGCATCACATGATCTAAGATATTTTCTTCCTTTACCGGACGGAAGGTACCCAGGCCCACATGCAAAGTCAAATATGCAATCTGCACACCTTTTTCCTCCAAGCGGTGAAGCAATTTCTTTGTAAAATGCAGACCGGCCGTCGGCGCTGCTGCTGAGCCGGGGGTTTTGGAATAAACAGTCTGATACCGTTCCGGATCCTCCAGCTTGGTTTTGATATAAGGCGGCAAAGGCATCGTGCCAAGTTTATCCAGAAGCTCTAAGAATACACCGTCATAATCAAATTTGATGAAGCGGTTTCCCCCTTCTTCTGCCACCTTGACCACAGTACCGGTCAAAAGCTCATCGCCAAAGGAAACCCGTGCGCCAACTCGGGTCTTTTTTCCCGGCCGGGTCAGACATTCCCATGTCTGATTGCCGTGATCAGTTAAAAGCACAACCTCCACCGGCGTGGTCTTGCCTTCAAGGGTTCCCATCAGCCGGGCGGGAATAACCCGAGAATTATTCAGCACCAGGCAGTCTCCTGGCTTTAAATACTCTTCTATATCTGTGAAATGCTTATGGGCGATCTCGCCGGATTCCCGATTTAGCACCAGAAGACGGGAGCTGTCCCGCTTTTCCAAAGGAGTTTGGGCGATCAGCTCCTCAGGCAGTTCAAAATAATAATCGCTTTTTTTCATTGCTGTGTTTTGAACATTCAAAATTTTTCTCTCCTTTTCCCTATCCGTTTGCGGAGCGAATAGAAATTCCTGTATAATAAAATTTCAAAATGGATTGATAATCATATCCCTGTTCCGCCATACCCTTAGCGCCATACTGGCTCATACCCACATTGTGCCCCCAACCAGTGCCTGTAAAAGTATAGGTACCCGAAGAAGAAGATGAAGAAGAATCGGTAGAGCTATCCCCCTTCATTTGCTCTGTTCCACTGCTGGTAATGGCATAACTGCCGTTTAAATCTGCCATAGCTTTGGTGCCGCTGACACCAATGGCATACAGTCCTTTAGATGAGATTACCGGTGAACTGTTGATATAAAACGCTCCAGAGCCAGCTGAAGCACCGTTACTGCCTCCGGTTACCTTAAACCGCATGCTGCGGATGGTTACCCCGGCGGCAGAACTGGTCAATACAGACCGAGCAGCGGATTTATCCAAATGGATCTCCTGTCCATCTGTTGTGACAACCGTCAGCCGATATACATTACCCATATCCGTAAACTTTTCTATGTATAAATTGGAAACGCCGCTCAAAGAATAATTTTTGCTTTTCAGAATAGACGCCACCTGAGCATTGGTCAGGGTAAAGGACCAATTATAATTGGGAATAGCCGAAGGGTTTTCATAAGGATCCTTAACACCCCGAAGATAGCCCACCGTACTGCTCCATACATTCTCGGAATTTTCTGTAGCGCCGCCATCTGAGCTGTGATAAAAGCCGGTGGCAATTTCCTCCCCATAGGTCATATACTGACCGCTGGTAGCATCTGCAGCATTATCCGAATTGGAATTTGCAGAATTGATACCTTTGTAGACCTGGCAATCTGTACTGTTGCACAAATCAAAGCCATAGGCTTTATGCTTGTTCAGATTGTTATAGGCATAAGACCGGGCACAGACTGCCTGGGCTTTCAATGCTTCCACCTGCCAGCTGGCACTCATTTCATATGGGATCACGCCCTTTACATAATCATCTATGGATACATAGTTCATTACAGAAAGATTGCCGCCGGACACCCGATTATAGCAGAAGCCGCCGTAATATTTGTAGCTTTTAAACCATGTGGCTGCCTTGCCGGAATTGGAGACAGGATTGACCGCAAAAGCTTGTCCGCCCTGATCAAATTCAAACAGAATCGTAGCCGTACCAGTCGTTGTTACAGTATAGC
>CAZSBD010000181.1:0-3036 GCA_964605215.1 uncultured Oscillospiraceae bacterium
CATCGAGAAAACCACCCAACTTTTGGCGGAGGAGATCGAAAAGACCCGCCGTCGGGTAAATGCGCTGGAATATGTTATGATTCCGGAAATGCAGAAGAATATCAAGTATATCTCCATGAAGCTGGATGAGAATGATCGAAACAATACGATCAGACTGATGAAGGTCAAGGATATGATCCTGCAGGAATCTCTGGCGGAAAAGCGGGCTGCCGACGAGGAAGCTCTTCGGGCCGCACAGGCATAACAGAAAAGATAAAAAAAGGTTCCCAATTTTTGTTGGGAACCTTTTTGGCGTTCATTTTTAAAATTTTGCCGTAAAGACTATGGTGCTTTCCCCTTCTCGCTGGGCGGTAAGAGATCACATGTTTTTGGATTCGGTTATAATTTCATCTAACACCTGCCGCAGGCGCTGGGCAAAAATTTGATGCCCTTCTTCGGAAAAATGGGTGCCGTCATAAAAGGTAGGGATATTCCACTGGGCGGTGTCTGCAAAGTAAATGCCCATATGCTGGGCCAGCTGGCCAAAGCACTGGTTGACGGAAGCGGAAAGGGCGGACATTTTCGCTGCAAGTTTTTCCTCCCACCAGCTCAGATCCAGGATGGGCGGTGCCAGTAAAAGAATCCAGGGCGGATTTTCGCTTTGAAAGCAGGGGTGCTTTTGCAGCTTAATCAGGAATTTTTCCATACGGATGGTGATTTTTTCTGCCGTGGGCCGAAACATGGTCTGCATATCATTGGTACCCAGCATAATGACAATGCCGTCCAAAGGCTGGCTGCGGGTGAGGACGGAGTCCATTAACCGGTATTCTGTGTCGCAATGGGGGATAGTCCGGCCATTAAGTCCCATACTTAAAATCTCCCAGGGACAGGATAAAGCCAGAATACCGGTCCAGCGGCTTTGCACCGGCAGCCGGCTGCCGAACATACCCCGAGGATCGTGACCGTATGTGTTGGAATCGCCATAGCAAAGAATCCGTTTTTTCATATGTACGCCACATCCTTTCTGTTTTTTCTATTATATCATAAAAATTTTACAAGTTCTGCTTAATAATGAGAAATGTAACAGGTTTGCTTTTGTGATACCACAGAATGGGGTAGGATATAAATTCCGTAAAAAGGGCTAATTCGTGACATTTCACAAATACCTTGTATAAAACGAAGCAGCCAGGCAAAAAATGAAATGAAAAACCAACAAAAATGAAGGGATCAAGGAAAGTAAATTTCATAACTTTGAAAGAAAATAGATAAAAGGGGAAATAGAAAATAAGCAATCAGTATTTTTCGAAACACTAAAGAATAAGATTTACCAAAATATCAGTAAAAAAGAAACAATGTTTAGGAAGATTAAAGAGCTCTGTCATTTGCATTCTGAAAAAAGAAGCGCCATTCTGATAGAACTTAGAGAGATGATTTGCAAAAAGGCCAGGGGGAAAACGGGATGTCAGGAACAGAGCTGCTGGAAAAATTACTGGATTCTTACGCAGATAGTTACGATATTTTGCGGGATTATTCCATTCAAAGCCATATCTATGATGCGTATGCAAAATTCAAAGTAACCAGTGCCAAATATGTTCTGAAAAAGGCAGAGCTTTGGCGGGTGAATTGTTTTGAGCATACGTTTTTTTCTGTGGCTTCTGTGCTGGGGCAGGAAGCGTTGGAGCAGTTTAGCCAGCATATGCAGAACTATATAGAGCCTAAGCTAGTGCGAGGCGGCGCCAAATATCCGCCGCCGGATCATATGTATACCTTTATGACGGGAATTTTTATCAGCGAGAAAAAGGTTTCTCCGTCAGTAAAAAAAACCTTTCAGCGGTTTCGTTATTTTAAGAATTACCTGGCCGCGATCCGAGGTTACAGCGAAGCGCGTCTGCTGGTTTTTGATCTGGAGGCTGGGGAAATTTTCGGCAACCGGGCAGCCAAAGTGATGGTACGAGGCTATACCAGATCTCACATCATAGAAAGAAAAGGAAATAAGGAGGAATTACAATGAATGGAATGAACGGGGTTGCCGTGCTGATCATCGGCATTGCGATCTTGGTAATTGCTTATGTGACCTATGGCCGCTGGCTGGCGGAGCAGTGGGGGGGTGAACTCCAGCCGTAAAACGCCGGCTTTTACAGAGCGGGACGGTGTGGACTATGTGCCGGCGAAAGCGCCGGTTTTGATGGGCCATCATTTTTCGTCTATCGCAGGCGCAGGCCCCATCAACGGCCCCATCCAGGCGGCGGTATTCGGCTGGGTGCCGGTGCTTTTGTGGGTGCTGATCGGCGGTATTTTCTTCGGCGCGGTTCATGATTTCGGCGCCCTGTTTGCTTCTATCCGTCATAAGGGTCAGTCCATTGGTGAGGTCATTGCCGACACCATGGGCAGCAAGGCCAAGAAGCTGTTTATCATCTTCTCTTACCTGACGCTGATCCTGGTGGTAGCGGCTTTCGCTTCCATTGTAGCCAATACCTTTATGGCCACTTATACGCCGGAGGGAGCTGTGGATCTGGCAGCCAGCGCAGCCAACGCCACTACAGCTATGATCTCTATTCTGTTTATCGTGATTGCCATCGTCTTTGGTATTCTGGTCTATCGTCGGAATACGGGATTGGCTGTTTCTACCGTCGTAGGCATTGCGGCGATCCTGGCATGCATTGCCATTGGTCTGAATTGGCATCCGCTGTATCTGAACAACACAGCCTGGATGGTGATTGTAGGTATTTATATTTTGGCAGCTTCCGTTACCCCGGTTTGGATTCTGCTTCAGCCCAGAGATTATCTAAGCTCTTTTCTGCTTTATTTTATGATGATTATCGCGGTAGTGGGCATACTTGGCTGCAGTGTCAGCGGCGGCGCACATATGGATATTCCGGCCTTCACCGGCTTTATGGACACTTTGAAGCCTACAGGTACGTCTTTGGGTTATATGTTCCCGGCTTTGTTTGTCACCATCGCCTGCGGTGCGATTTCCGGTTTTCACTCTTTGGTCGGCTCCGGCACCACCGCCAAGCAGCTGAGCAATGAGAAGGACGCTCAGCCCATCGCTTACGG
>CAZSBD010000182.1:0-3026 GCA_964605215.1 uncultured Oscillospiraceae bacterium
AGAGCCTCCCGCCATTCGCTGTTAGCCTTGAAAGGATCAAAATCCCTGACCAGAATCATCTTGCGCTCCGCCATAGCTGGATAGCTTTCCAATGCGTCATACAGCTCCTGAGGCGTCATCCTTTCCCCTTCTAAAATATGCAGATTAAATTCGCGAAAGCTCTCCTCTACTACAGCTTTTTCCAGCGCCTCCAGATAATGACGCTTTAAATAACCCTCGTCCCCATAAATGAGATACAGCTGACCAATCATCCCTGTTTTCAGGTCATTTTTCAATTGTGTTGCACCGGATATTGCCATAACAGCCCCCTAATTCTGCGTTTCGATTGCAATGGAAATTTCTCCATCGGTATAAGGATTCATTACCATAATGTCATTTAAATATTCCGGCTGTGGATAGCCGGATTCCAGGATAAGCGCGGAAGGATGGATCACGTTCAGCGCTCCTGTTAGTTTGTCCGTATCGGACAAATTTGAGGGAGACAGCACCAACCACCAAGCCTGTAACGGCCGCTTTTCCAAAAACTCTGCCAACATATTTTGTGTCAGGCTATGGGCGATCAATACATCTCCGACCTGCACAACGGTTTTCTTTTCCACATCGCCATAGATTTTCAGATCCATAGCCGGATAATAGATTGGCTCCTGCTCCCCGGTCCCGCATCGGATCACCTTGGTTTGACTTTTCTCCGCTGCTTGTAGAATTTCTCCTTCCAGCTCCTGATCTTTACTGATTTTCGGCAAAATCAAGGTATCCACCGGTATCTTTTCCAAAAGAGATGCCGCCTCTTTCCCATGGGTTTTATCAACCGCTGTCAGAACCAGTATATCCAGCCGCTCCTGATTGTGGAGCAGCATCCATTCCCATACCATTTGCGTACCACTGCGTCTGCCACTGCCGCTGCCATCTACAAGAGCCAATTCCTGGTTTTTGCCAGAGATCAAAATGGATTGACCATAGCCGCTTGGCAGAATATGAATCGCAGACGTAACAGAACTGTGCAAGCCACCGCTGAGACCGGCAACCAGCCATAGACCCAAAAGCCCCAGCACAACGAATCTGGGCTTAACACGATGACGCATATAATAACCCAACAACAAAACCACATACATGGCTGCCAAAATTCCATAACAAAGCCAACCATTTGCAAACACAATAGCATAAGAAAACCGAGAAATCAAGCCGGATACGCCTAAAATATAATGCAAAAACAGACAAACCATTCGACTAAGCAACTGACCCAAGTCAAAGTAAAGCATGCTGCTCAGGCAGGACAGATAACCGATTACAAAGCAAACGGATACGACCGGCAGCACCAGCAGATTGGTCAGCACAGAAATAACAGAAATATAACCGAAATTCATCAGAAGAATGGGCGTTGTAAAAATCATAGAACCGGCGGTGCAGGCCAAGGTCTGCTTTCCATAGGTCAACAATTTTTGTACCGGCCAATGACGGCTTTTTCCCGGAATCATTTTACAAATCTTACTGGAAAACAGCAAAATACCCGCCGTTGCGCCAAAAGAAAGCTGTAGGCTCAGTCCAAACAAAGCGTATGGATTGAAAATCAGGATGACCAGCAAGGCAAAGAACATAGAATTTAAGCCGCTGGCTTCTCGATCCAGCCAATAGGCTGCCGCCATAACAAGATACATAATCGCCGCCCGCATGACAGACGGAGACGCTCCTGCCATAAAAACAAAAAATATGACAAAAAAGACGGAAATCAAACTGCCCCGGCGACGGCCGAAGAGCAGCAGCAAAAAACCGATTAAAAAACCAACATGCATACCAGATACAGCCGTAACATGCACGATACCCGCTTTTTGAAGGGCAACATAATCTTCTGCTTGAATTCCACTTTTATCTCCCAATAAGATAGCGGTCAAAAAACCTGCTTCTCTTTCAGGATACAGTTCCCGAACCGCTTCTCGGATTTTGTGAGATACTGCTTTTGGATATGCCCATAGCGGAATGCGGTCTGCCGATTTTACAGAAATGCCAGTGGAATCCTTACAGGTAGCCAGAGTATAAAAGCCCTTGGATTCCAGATAGCTTTTCTTATCAAAGCCATCATAGACGGACGCCTGATAAAATTGAGCCAAAAATGATACGGTATCCCCTGGTTTCATCGTCTTATACTCGATGGGCAGATAGACCATGGTTTTAAAATTCCGGTGGACAGAGGGGATAGAAGCAGCATCCACAGAAAGTTCAACCCGTATGCTGTCTTCATAAACTTCCGGATAATCCCGCACCTGCGCCTGCGCCCAAAAAATTTGACTATCCAGTTCCCGGACTGGCTTGACGAGTACTGCCGTATAGCCCTGAAAGAACAGAATACCGCAAAGCAAACCGGTTAGTGTAAGCATCCATGGCTTATGCAGCGCTTTACCCGATACCTGGCAAAAAACCAAATAAAGGATTATAATTGCTGCCACAACTCCCAGCCTGGGAAGCGCGGAAAGCCAGTCTCCACCTTCAGCAATCCAAATTCCCTGCACCAGACAAGCCGTAAACAGAATCAATGGCCAATTCATTTCCAACCCTCATTTCCATATGCAATAAAATATAAGGCATTACCTGATATATTTTAGTATGACAAAGGTTTCCTGTGTTTCCAAGATGAATCTTGTTCTAAAATATTTGTAAAATTTTGTCGAATTGCAATAAAGACATGCAAAAAGCAGCACGGTCTTTTTCGTGCTGCTTCCATTTTTCCATTTATAATGTCACCTACAGATCCATATCCAGCTCCACCGGACAATGATCGCTGCCCATCACTTGATTCAGAATTTTTGCATCCCGAATCTTCTCCGCAATCCGGTTGGATACCAGGAAGTAGTCAATCCGCCATCCCGCGTTGTTCTGTCTCGCCCGGAAGCGATAAGACCACCAGCTGTAGACCCCGGTTTTGTCCGGATAGAGATAGCGGAAGCTGTCAATAAAGCCGCTGCCCAAAAGCTGTGTCAGTTTCGCCCGCTCCTCGTCGGTAAAGCCCGCATTTTTCCGGTTGGTTTTGGGAT